>VBLA01000162.1 GCA_005879245.1 Deltaproteobacteria bacterium | reverse complement strand
TCCACGCACCGCCGAGCCCGGCCCGCAGGCGCGCCCGAGCACGGAGCGAGGTCACCGCCGTGCGGCGTGTGGCGAGACCGGCGAGCAGTGCCTCGGCGGTCGTCGGCTGCAGGTGCGCCCGCGGGGGATGGAGCGCGCAGCCGCCCAGCACGAGCAGCGCCGCGAGCGCGGACGCCGCTCGCGCGTGGCCGCTGCTCGCTCCCTCAAAGCCCGCCGCCACCGAGCGCGTCCCGGTAGAGTCGGAGCGCGTCGCGCGGCTGCCCGACGCGTTCGTAGGCGTCCCCCAGATGCTCCGCGACGGTTTGGTCGTCGCCGGCGAGCTCGACCGCCCGCTCCAGCTCCTCCACCGCCCGTCGGAAGTCACCGCGGCGGAAATACACCCGACCGAGGCTGTCGACGTAGAACCCGTCCTCGGGCTCGAGCTCGAGCGCCCGGCGAATGAGGGACTCGGCCTCATCGAGGTGGACACCCATTTCGGCGTAGGTGTAGCCAAGGTAGTTGAGCGCTGCCGCGTTCTTCGGATTCAGCTCGACGGCCCGCTGCATCTGCTCAATTGTGCGCGTCTTGTCGTTGGCCTCATCGTAGGCGGCGCCGAGCGTGAAGCGATAGCGGTCGTTGTCCGGAAAGCGAGCAACCATGCGCTCGAGGAGTGTGATCGCGCCCTTCAGGTCCTTGCGTTCGCGGTAGAGGGCCGCGAGGTAGCCCATCAACTCGGGGTTGTCCGGCTTCTCGCTGAGAGCGTGCTCGATCTCATGCACCGCGTCGGGCAATCGCCCAGCCTTCTGGAGGAGGTACGCTTGCTGGATGCGGGCGTCCACGTAGTATTCCGACGAGGACGGGATCTTCACGAACTCGTCCAGCGCCTGGTCGATCTCCCGTCGCTCGGCGTAGGCCGAGCCGAGGTAGTAGCGAACGCGCCAATTGTCCGGCTCGGCCGCCACGACGAGGTTGAACTCAGTGACGGCGCGATCCGGGTCGCCTTTCTCGAGGTAGATCAGTCCGATCTTGGTGCGCGCTTCGCGCGGATCGGTATCGACCTTCTCGAGCTCCTGGAACTGGGAAAGCGCGTCGTCGAGACGCTTCTGTCCGACGTACAGGCCACCCAGCCGACGGCGCACGAGGGTGCTCTGCGGGTTCAAGGCGAGGATCTTCTGATAGAGCTCGATCGCCTTCTCCGTCCGGCCGGCCAGCTCGTAGGCAAGCGCGAGATCGGTCAGGATCAACTCGGATTGCGGGCTGAGCTTGAGCGCCTCCAGGTAGTAGTGCTCCGCCTTGTCCGGCTGGCGGGCACCCGCATACACCCGGCCGAGATAGTAGTAGCCGAGGATCGACCCCGGGTTCTTCGCGATGAGTTTCTTCAGCGTGGCGACCGCCCGGTCGGTTTCACCTCGCTTGGCGTAGAGCGCGCCCAGGTAGAGGTACGGGTCTTGGCTCTCGGGGTCGACGCGCAGCAGATGCTCGTACGCGGCTGTCGCCTCGTCGTCACGCCCGAGCGACGAAAGCACCCCGCCGAGCAGCCCGAGGGCCTCCGGGTTGTCCGGCTCTGCGGCGAGCGCGAGCTGGCACTGCTCGAGGGCCTTCGGGAGGAGGCCCGCCCGGACGTAGAGTCCGGCCAGGCGCACGCGCAGAAACGACGCACTGGGATCCGCGGCGACCGCCGCCTCGAACTCGCGCAGCGCGCCTTCGGGATCGTTGCGCGAGAGCGCCACCTGGCCACGGAAGAAGTGCCCCAGAGCAGTCGCGTCCGCCGGCAACGCCTGCGACTCGCTCGAGGGCAACTCGCCACCCGAAAGATTTCCGTGCCAGCGGTGCCGCAGCCCTGCGCACCCGCCGAGGAGCAGCGTGGCGATGGGCAAGAGGACCGAGCGGGTGCCCCACATGGAATTCTTGCCTTTACCATGACCAGAGGGGGGCGACAAAGCCGATGGTCGATTCCGGGGGCCGGTCCAGTGCTCGCCCGCTTCGCGAGCTGCGCGCTTCCGATGCCCCCGGACCCCGTTGCCGCACGCCGACGCGTGTGGCTCCCCGTGATTGCTCACACGCTTTGCGCGCTCGGGCTTCGCCCCGCCCGGCAGAGCCGTGCACCACGAAAGAAAGGTATCAGCAGTCGGCGCCACGAACGTCAGCGTTTCGCGGTTGCGAGTTCGTTGGTGCCGCGCACTACCAGGAGCGACGAGGGGCACTCGGCGGCGAGGCGCTCGTGGCGGAGGCCGAAGACGTGCGGTTCGAGCTGCCAGCCCTCACCGACGCCGAGAACGGTGAGATCGTGGGCCGCGGCTTCGCGGATCACCGCGTCGACCGGCGAAGCCGACTCGACGAGACGGACCTCGGGCGACGTCTCGGCTTCCACGCGAGGAGCAACTGCTCCGGGGCGCATCACGGCGAGCACGGTGAGGATCGCGCCGTGACGGTCGGCGAGGCGCGTGGCGAGCCCCAGCGCCGAGCGATCCTGAACCGTCCCGGCGTACGGGACAAGGATGCGCCCGGGCGGCCAGGCAAGACCCCGGTCGATCAACACCACCACCTCGGCAGCGCTCTCTCGCATCACGGCCTGCACGGTGCCGCCGAGCACGGTGCGGCTCCAGACCGGCTTGTGCCAGCCCATGACGATGAGGCTCGCGCCCTTGGCGCGCGCGACGTCGCGGATGTCGTCGGCGGGGCTGCGGCTCATGAACTGAAGCGGCCGGGCGGCAAAGTTCCGCACGCGAGCGTGGGCGAGCGTCGGGGCGAGCGAGGTGTCGTCGTACGGCCGCGCTGCGACGCCCACCCCGAGCGTCCCTCGCTCCGGGGGCGGCACGAGGTGGAGCACGTAGAGCGGGCTCTCCGGACCCTCGGCGAGGGCAGCCGCGACGTCGAGGAGGAGCGGACCCGCGCGGGGCAGAGCCACCGCGACCAGGACGGCGCTCGGGGTAGCGGGCGTCGCCGCGAGCTCTGCGCGAAAGCGCTCGGGCGGATAGAGCGCCGCGAGAACGGGCGTCGTGGCGAAGGTGGTCACGATCGCCATGAGAACCATCATCGCGAAAAGCGGGGGCGAGATCACGCCGAGGTCGAGGCCGATGTTGAGGATCACGAGCTCCATCAGCCCGCGCGTGTTCATCAGGACACCGAGCGCGCAGGCCTCGCGCCAGCCGAGCCCCGTGAGCCGTGCTGCGAGCGCCGAGCCCCCGAATTTCCCTAGGGTCGCGACCACGATGATCATCCCGCACTCGAGCCAGAGGCCGGGGCCGTCGAGCAACCCGATCTGCGTTCGCAACCCCGTGTAGGCGAAGTAGATGGGCAGGAGGAACACCACCGCGAAGTCCTCGACCTTGTCCACCAGCTCGCGCGTGAAGAGGACGTCCTTGGGGAGCATTGCACCCATCATGAAGCCGCCGAAGATCGCGTGGATGCCGATCGCGTCGGTCACGATGGCGCTCGCCAGCACGAGCAGGAAGACGACCGCCACGACGTTCTGCGAGAGGCGTCCCGTGCTGTCGACCATGGCGCTCACGCGGCGGAGGAGCGGCCGCACGAGGAGTCCCATCGTCGCGAGATACCCGACCGTGAGACCCAGCGTGCGCGCCGCCCCCGCCAGCGAATGCGACCCGACGATCGCCACGAGAAAGGCGAGGAGGCACCACGCCGTGATGTCGTCCACCGCGGCGCAGGTGATGGTGACCGTACCCACCCGGGTCTTCAGCAGGTCGCGCTCGACGAGGATGCGCGCCAGCACCGGGAACGCAGTGATCGACATGGCGACGCCCATGAAGAGCGCGAACGACGTGAAGGAGACGCCCGCTGGGGCCTGCGCTTCGAAGAGGTGCGCGGCGAGCAGGACGCCCAGCGCGAAGGGCACGATGATGCTCGCATGTGAGATGAATACGGCCGTGTGCCCGCGGCCCCGGAGGAGCGCGGGATCGAGCTCGAGGCCCACCAGGAACATGAAAAAGACGATGCCGTACTCGCTGAGGATCTTGAGGTGGGGGAGCGCCGCAGCCGGAAAGAGCAGCGCCGAGAAGTCGGGCGCGAGCCAGCCGAGAAGCGACGGCCCGAGGAGGATACCGCCCAGGACCTCACCCACCACCTGGGGCTGCCCGATGGCCCGGAAGACGACGCCGAGGAGACGCGCCGCCGCCAGGATGACGAAGATCTCGACCGTGATGAGGGACAGCAGACGCTCAGCCGGCATCGTGAGCTGGTGTGCTCGGGCTCAGCGGTCGCCTCGGCGGGGCGCGTGCCGGCGGCCGCCGCGCGCACTCGTCCCCCGCGACGCGGTCCGGCCGGCGGAGGTTTCCGGGATCCCCTGTTGCGGCCCGATCCAAACGTGACCGCCCC
>VBLA01000161.1 GCA_005879245.1 Deltaproteobacteria bacterium | reverse complement strand
GCCACGACCGCCGCCAGCCGCTCCGCGCGGACGAGCGGCGTGTTCCCCTCGTTCAGGGTGATGACCTTGTCGGTCGACTTCACCGGCAGCCGGTCGCGGTAGTGCGCGATCAGGCCGCCCCAGGCGCGGGCAACGGTCACGGCGTCGATACTAAATCCCAAAACTTCCCGAGACTCCAGCCGACGGCGAAGGGCCGCCGCGGGGACCGCCGTCCGGCAGGATGCTGAAAAACAGGATGCGTAGCGTCCGTGGACGGGGAGCGGGGTGCGGGGTACCCCCGCTCGCCTTCGGTTCGGTCGCGGTGAACGGCAGGACCGAGTTCGAAAGTCGCATCCGCGACCTCACAGGCGGCGCTCGGGGGGTGCCCCGCGCCCCGCTCCCCGTATGTGACGGTGATCCGTTTTTCAGGATCGTGCTAGGCGAGCTGCTCTTCGATGCGGATGGAGACGGGGCGGCCCCGGACTCCGGCGAGGCGCCGGATCGCGCCGAGGGCGCGCGCCAGGTCCCGCTCGCGCGCGCGGTGCGTCCGGAGCACGATCGGCACGGTCGTGCCGGCGCGGCGGTCCTTCTGGATCACGGAGGCGATGCTGATGTCGAACCGCGCGAGGATACCCGCGATGCGGGCGAGCACGCCGGGGCGGTCGACCGCCATGAAACGGAGGTAGTACTCGCCCTCGTGCTCGGCGAGCGGGCGGATGCGGAGCCGGCGGAGCGCCCGCTGCGGGATGCCCCAGGGCGGCACGCGCACCGCCGTACCGACCGCGCTGTCGCGCACCGCCGCGATCAGGTCGGCGACGACCGCCGTCGCCGTCGGCATCTGCCCCGCGCCCTGGCCGTAGTACATGGTGGGGCCGAGCGCCGCTCCGCGCACGAAGATCGCGTTGAAGTTGCCGCCCACGTCGGCGAGCAGGTGGCCGTTCGGGATCATGGTGGGATGGACGCGGGCCTCGACCGCCGTCCGGCCCTCCTTCGCGATCGCGAGGAGCTTGATGGTGTAGCCGAGCTCGCGCGCGAATGCGATGTCCATCGCTTCGACGTGCCGGATGCCCTCGGTCGGGATGTCCTTGAAGCGCGGCGCCACGCCGAAGGCCAGCGTCGTCAGGAGGGCGAGCTTGTGCGCGGAGTCGATGCCGTCGACGTCGGTCGAAGGATCGGCCTCGGCAAGGCCCAGGCGCTGCGCTTCGGCCAGTACCTCCGCGAAGCTCCGCTCCTCGCGCGTCATCGTGGTGAGGATGTGATTGCAGGTACCGTTCACGATCCCGTAGACGGCCGCGGTCCGGTCGCCTGCCAGCCCCTCCTTCAACGTCCGCAGGATGGGGATCCCGCCGCCGACGCTCGCCTCGAAGCCGAGGCGCACGCCGTGCCGCTCCGCCTCGCGCACGATCTCCACGCCATGCACGGCGAGGAGCGCCTTGTTGGCGGTGACGATGTCCTTCCGGTTGCGGATCGCGGCGAGGACGAAGCGACGGGCCGGCTCGTACCCGCCGATCAGCTCGATCACGATCGCAATGTCCGGGTCCTCGAGGACGGCGCGCGCGTCGGGGACGAGCCGCGCCGGTGCGGCGGGCACGCCCCGGTCGGTCGTCAGGTCGAGGTCGGCGATGGTGACAAGATCGATCGGACGGCCCGCCCGGGACGCGATCTCCGCGCGATGCGCGCGCAGGAGCTTCACCACCCCGGCGCCGATCGTGCCGAAGCCGAGGAGCCCGACCTTGACGGCCCCCGCCACCGCCGTGGCCGTCCCGCGCTACCCGGCGCTCACGCGCCGTGCCCTGCCGGAGAGCTTGGGGACGAGCGCGCCGCCGAGCGCGCGCCGGATGCCGCGAATCGCCTGGCGGGTGCGGTGCTCGTTCTCGATCAGCGCGAAGCGGACGTGCTGATCCCCGTATTCCCCGAAGCCGATCCCCGGCGACACCGCGACCTTCGCCTCGCTGAGGAGCAGCTTCGAGAACTCGAGCGAGCCCAGCGCCTTGAAGGCGTCCGGAATCTCGGCCCACACGAACATCGTCGCCTTCGGCCGCGGGATGTGCCAGCCGACCCGCTGCAGCCCGTCACAGAGGACGTTCCGGCGCTTCCGGTACTCCTCCTGGATCTCCTCGACGATCGTCTGCGGGCCGTTCAGGGCGTGCGTCGCCGCGATCTGGATCGGCTGGAAGATGCCGTAGTCGAGGTAGCTCTTGATGCGCGCGAGGGCGGCGATGATCTCGCGGTTGCCGACCGCGAAGCCCACCCGCCAGCCGGGCATGTTGTAGCTCTTCGAGAGCGTGAAGAACTCGACCCCGACCTCCTTCGCCCCCGGTGCCTGGAGGAACGAGGGTGCGACGTAGCCGTCGAAGCAGAGGTCGGCGTAGGCGAGGTCGTGGATCACGAGGCACCCGTGCTCGCGCGCGAACTCCACGATGCGCCGGAAGAACTCCAGGTCGACGACCTCGGTGGTCGGATTGGCGGGGAAGTTGAGGATGAGGAGCTTCGGCTTCGGCCACGTCGTCCGCACCGCCTCCTGGAGGGCGCCGAGGAAGTCGCCGCCCGGCATGAGCGGGATCGAACGCAGGTCCCCGCCCGCGATGATGACCGAGTACTGGTGGATCGGGTAGGTGGGGCTCGGGCAGAAGACGACGTCGCCCGGCCCGAGCATGGCGAGCACCAGATGGCCGAGCCCTTCCTTCGAGCCCATGGTGACGATCGCCTCGCTGTCCGGGTCTAGCTCGACGGCGTAGCGCCGGCGATACCAGTCGCAGATCGCCACCCGCAGCTTGTAGATGCCGCGCGACACCGAGTAGCGGTGATTCGGCGGCTTCCGCACCGCCTCGACGAGCTTGTCGACCACGTGCGGCGGCGTCGGGCCGTCGGGATTGCCCATCGAGAAGTCGACGATGTCCTCGCCGGCCCGTCGCGCCTGCTGCTTCAGGTCGCCGACGACGTTGAAGACGTACGGCGGAAGGCGCTTGATGCGTGGGAAATCCATGCAAAAAACCCGGCAGGCGTCTGCTTCGTAAATAGTGCATCACCGGCTGACGGTCAAACCTCGCGGCGGCGCCGGGGCTTGCTCGCGAGCGGTGCTTCCTGCGAAGAGACCACGATCGTGGCGGGCGAGCTCGTCGATCCCGGTCGGCTCGCGTTCGAGTCGGCCCTCACCGAGGAGCGCCGGCTGAACGTGCGCCGGCTCGCACTGCTGCGGTTCGTTTCCGCCTCCGCCTTCCTGGTGCTGTTCCTCCTCCTGGGCGTCGTCCTGCGCATCCCCTACTGGCGGCCTATCATTCCGCTCTTCGTCACCTACTGGGTCATCGTCGCGGTATCCTGCTGGCTCGGCTTCCGGCCGAACGTACCGGCGGTGCGATACGCGGGTCTCACGGTCCCGCTCATCGACATGCCGATGCTCTACCTCATCTTCCGAAACTTCTTTGGCCGCGATCCCGCTCCCGTCGGACCCGCCGCGTTCGCGACGGGCTTCTACGTGATGTTCCTTATCCCTGTCACTCTCCTCTCATTCGATGAACGGTTCATCGTCCTCGCCGCGGGGGTGGGAGCGACGCTCGAGGCGCTCCTCCTCGCAGAGACCGGC
>VBLA01000160.1 GCA_005879245.1 Deltaproteobacteria bacterium | reverse complement strand
TCTGCTCCCGTAGCGATTCGAGGGTGAAGCGCTTGACGTTCACGCCATCGATCTCCACGCCGCCTTCGATCGGGTCGTAGAGGCGTGGGATGAGGCCGAGGAGCGTCGACTTGCCGGCGCCGTTGGCCCCGACCAGCCCGACCAACTGCCCGGGCTCGGCGTGGAAGGTGACGCGCCGGAGCACGGGAACGTCCTTCTGATAGTGGAACTCCACCTCGTTGAACGTCACGGCGCCGCGGAAGGGCGGCGCGGGGCGTGCGTTCTTCCGCTCCCTCACCCGCTCCTGGATCGCCAGGATCTGCGCGACGCGCTCGCCGCTGACGGTCGCCTTGGAGAGGCGCGTGGTGAGCCGGGCGATGCGCCGCAGCGGCTTGTAGGTGCTGCCCAGGTAGCCGATGAAGACGAGCAGGTCGCCGGGCGTCAGGTAGCCCTGCAGGACGCGCCGGACGCCGAACCAGATGACGCCGGCGGTGCCGATCGAGACCAGCACCTCCACGACCCGTTCGAGTCCCGCTTCGAGCCGGACGGCCCGCATGCCCTGCTTCAGGCTCCGCTTGTTGAAGTCCCCGAAGCGGGCGTCCTCGTGCGCCTGCCGACCGAAGGCCTGCACCACGATGATCGCGTGCAGGACCTCGGCGAGGAGCGCCGCCATCCGGCCGTCGCGCTGGCGCTGGAGCCGGACGGCCTCCCGCAGCTGGTGCGAGAAGCGGAAGGCGGTGAGCGTCATCAGCGGGAGCACCGCGAGGCTGGCCGCCGTCAGCTGCCAGTCCATGACGAACATCACCGCGAGCATGCCGAAGACGACGAGCACCTCGCTCAGGATGATGAGCACGCTGTCGACCAGCATCTCGCGCAGCATGTTCGTGTCGCCCGTCGCCCGCAGCACGAGGTCGCCGGTGCGATGGGCGTTGTGGACGGAGAGCGAGAGCCGCTGCAGGTGCGCGAAGTAGCGCCGGCGGACGGCGAAGGTGAGGCGCTGGCCGGCGGCGGCGATGAGGTAGCTCTGGTAGTAGGCGAAGAGACCGCCGACGAGCGCGATCAGGAGGAGAAGGGCACAGGAGATGGTGGCGATCCCCATGGCGCCGTAGCCCTTCAGGAGGTCGAAGGGCAGCGCCCAGCGCAGGTGGTGTTTCGGGATGAGGGCGTAGTGGCCGGAAGTAGTGGAAGAGCCGGACGAGGCGTTTCCAGCGGACGTTCTTAAAGAGCGGGTTCTTCTGCAGGGGCATAGCGGCCCTCTCGGATCTGTCGGTGGAGTGTCGCGATCATCGCGAGGACACGGGCGGCGTTCCGGTCCCAGGTGTACTTCTTGACGGCGAGGTGCCGGGCGGCACGCGCGAGGCGCGCGGCAAGACGGGGGCGGGTGCGGAGCTCCTCCACGTGGTCGACGATCTTGGTGATGCTGCCCGCGGGGTGGAGGAGCGCCGTCCGGCGGTGGGTCAGGATCTCCGTGACCTGGCCGATCGCGCTCGCCACGATTGGCACCCCGGCGGCCATGTACTCGTAGACCTTGAGGGGCGAGAAGTAGAAGGCGGTCAGGCGCGGGTAGGGCGCCAGGGCGACGTCCATCTCCGCGACGAGCGCCGGCACGCGGGCGTAGTCGACGTTGCCGGTCACGCGGATCGCGTCCGTCAGCCCCTCGCGCCGCCGGATCTGCTCGATCGCCGGTCGGAGCGGCCCGTCGCCCACGATGAGGAGGCGATAGGCCGGGCTCCGTCGCCGGAGGCGGACGAAGGCGCGGAGCAGGTCCTGGATCCCGTGCCAGGGCTTGAGGCTGCCGAGGAACCCGATGACGAACCGGTCACCCGCTGTCCCGGGTCGCGTCCCCGCCGGCGGTGGCCGGAACACGTTCGGGTCCGCGGCATTGTAGACGATGCGCACCCGCCCCGGCCGGGCGCCCCGTCCGATCACGTAGTCGCGCAGCGCGGAGGAGGGCACGATCACGCGGTCGGCGAGCTGGAAGAGGTGGGCCTCGAGGGCTTCGGCGACGACGCCGTTGTGCAGCGCGCGGTACCGCGCTTGCTCGAGGCGGAGCGGTGCGTTTACCTCGAGGAGGAAAGGGATGCCGTGGTCCCGGGCGAAGCGCAGCGCAGCATGGCCCCAGAGCGAGTAGCGTTCGTAGATGACGTCGATGCGCCACCGGCTGTGGAATCGCTGGAGCCCGAGGTAGATGTCCTGGTTGAGGAGGAAGCCAAGCGTCTCGCTGCCGATGACTTCCCCTGCCGCCCCGGGGGCCACGCGCCGGATCTGGGTACGCAGCAGGCGCGAGAAGCGTGCGGATCCGACGTCGACGACTTCCGCTCGCACGCTGGTCCGGCTCGCGCCGTCGCTCGGCCGGGCGGCGAGGACGCGCAGCTCCGCTCCCCGGGCGGCGAGGGCGTTCACCAGCTCGCGGATGTGCGTCGATCCCCCCTTCGTGCCGAGAACGGGCACGCCGCGATCCGCGCAGACGTAGGCGATGTGGGGTGGTCTCATGCGGATACGCGGGACGCGTCCACAGCGGTGAGCCAGCCGCGGAGCCGGGTGACGTTGGTACGTAGATCGAAGAGATCCCTCGCGCGCTCCCGTCCCGCTCTGCCGAGACGCTCGGCGAGCGCGCAGTCCTCGAGCAGCCGCCTCATGGCAGCGGCCAGGGCGGCCGGATCGCCAGGCGGCACCAGGTAGCCGGTCTCGCCGTCGGCGACGATCTCGGGGATGCCCGAGAGCGCGGTCGAGACGACCGGGAGGCCGCACGCCATCGCCTCGAGGAGCACGGTCGGGAGCGCATCGACGTTGCCGTCGGCGGCGACGACGCAGGGCAAGACCACGACCGAAGCGGTCCGCATCTCCACCGCCACCTGCTCGACCGGAACTGCGCCGCGAAGCCGGACCGCGTCGTCGAGTCTGCGCTCTCGGACGAGGGCGCGCAGCGCCGGCTCCTGGTCTCCCGATCCGATGAGGTCGCAGGTGAACGGCAGGCCCTGCCGGGCGAGTTGATCGCAGGCCTGGATCAGAACGGGGAATCCCTTCTTCTCGACCAGTCGGCCCACGGCGAGGATGCGTCCCGGAAGGCGGTCCTCCGCCCGAGCGGGGTGGAAGAGCGCGAGGTCGATGCCGTTGTAGTCCCGGACGATTTTGCGCTCCATCCCCGGGATACCCCTCCCGATCCGCAGGAGCGTCTGGCGATTGAAATCGCTCACCGTGACGACGAGCGTGGCGAGACGCATCTTCACGCGCAGGACCTCCTGATCGACCTCCTCGTGGTAGATGTCCTTGGCGTGCGCGGTGAAGCTGTAGGGGATCCCGAGGAGCGTGCTCGCGAGCATCGCCACATGGCCGGCACGGGACGCGAAGTGTGCATGCAAGCGGCCGAAGCCAGTCTCGACGAAGCGGGCGAGCTGGACAGCAAGGCGCACGTAGCTTTTCGGGAAGAGGCGCTCGGCGAGGTCGTGCCCTTCCGCGATGCGCTCCGTCAGTAACGCCGTCGCCCGCTGGAGCTGCTCATGAGACGGTCTTTCTAGCGCATCGACCTGGACGATCGGGGCCTCGAGCGCATGCAGGAGGCGATGAGGAACCGCTGCTGGTGGCGCATGGAGCGAGAACACGTGGACCGCGACGCCCTGCCGCTCGAGCTCCCGGATCTCATTGATGACGAACGTCTCCGAGAGCCTGGGGAAGACCTTGAGGACGTAAGCGATTCGGGAAGAGCGGGAAGAGGTGTCGAGCGACATGGTCGCGGACGGGGATACTAACGCAGCGCCCTCGCCGGAGGCACCCCACCTCTGACCGCGACTCGACCGTCAGTCGTTCAGGTACTTGACAGCCGCAGCCTCAGCGTACGACTGTTTCCCGGATACCGCAGGATGCGCCGCGCAAATGACAGCCGGAGGTCGAAACGATGAACTACGTGACGAAGTTGCTGTCGGGAGTCGTTGCCGGGCTTGTCATGGTCGCAAGCGCCCTGCCGGCGGCTGCCGCCGGTAACGGGCCGCTCAACACTCCCCTCGACGCCTTCACGGACGGCACGCCCGGTAGGTATCTCTGGACGGTGCCGGGGGTCATCAAGAAGAACGGATTCGTCACCGAGTTCATGTGCACCAATCTCGACGCGCCGGGAACCGTGGCGAACATCGGTGTCGAAGTCTTCGACAATACCGGGACTCAGCTGAACAACATCAGCGTCCCACCCCCGGCCGGCGGTTGCAACGGTGCCATGCTGAACGTTTCGGCCGGTAGCACGGTGACGATCTCGAATGGGGCGACGTTGCAGCTCCACGAGGATTGCATCATCGGCATCGGCGCCTTCGACAATGGATCGGCCCGCATCGTGAGCACGTCCTCGAAGATCGTCTGTAACGCACTCGTCGCGGACAGCCAGAACGTCGTGGTCAACGCGAGCGGTACGACGACGGGCGTCAGCCCCGCGGTCTCGAGCTTGAAGGTTATCAAAAGAAGCAAGCAGCTGGGCGACTGAGACAGGCGAGCAGCGACGACGCGAGCGGGGTCGGGTGCTCCACCCTCTGGATCCCGGACGGCGGCTTGCGCGTGCACTTGAGCTTCAGCTTGTCGGTGTCGCGGAGGCCGACCGGCGAGGTAGCCCGGGCCTTGACGGCGAGCATCCGACGGAGCGGTACAACGAGCGGTAGACCGGCCGTGCACTGATCGGTCGCGGCGGCAGGAGGGGAGAAGCTCACCTGGCTGAGTCTCTTCCCACCCCGGGAGGACGGCGCGAGCGCCGCGATTGCCGTCAGGAGGGTCTCCGCATTCCGGGAACCGGGTGTCGGCTGCCGAAGCTCGTAAGTCGCGATCTGACCGGGCGTGCAGACTGGAAGGTTGGCGTCAGTGTTGCTGAGGCACACACGAACGAGGAAGCTGCACTGCCCGGTGTCGGAGTCGAAATCGCAGGACGGATCGCCCTGACGGCACACCTGGACGCTCCGCGTCCGGCCCTTCGGACTGTGCGGATTCTCGACCACCCACTCGACGGCGCAGTCCGTGGTCTTCTTCCCGCCACCGGGGCTGCAGGTCGAGAACGGCGCGGTCTGCGTGCACTGTCCGGTACTGGGATCGCACGTTGCCACTTGGTGACACGGCGTGTCCGCGCCACAGGTGACGGCTGTCCCGCGGCACACACCTGCCGTGCAGGTATCAGTCGTCGTGCAGGCATTGCCGTCGTCGCACGTCGTGCCGTCCGGCGCGGGCGTGTGCGTGCACTTCCCCGCGTTGTCGCAACCGTCGACGCTGCACGCGTTGCCGTCGTCGCAGGCGGCGGGCGAGCACGGGGTGGAGGCGGACAGGGGAAGGAGCGCTGGCGGAGGCAGGTTCGACGGCGGTGCGTCGATCGTGTGCAGGGC
>VBLA01000159.1 GCA_005879245.1 Deltaproteobacteria bacterium | reverse complement strand
AACGCCTGTACGCAGAGCGACACCTGCCAGGCCGGCACCTGCGTCGGGACGAACCCCGTCGTCTGCGCCGCCCTCGATCAGTGCCACGTCGCCGACACCTGCAATCCCCAGACCGGCACCTGCTCCAATCCCACCGCGACTGACGGGGCGACCTGCGATGACGGGAACATCTGCACGTTCACCGACACCTGCCAAGGCGGCGCCTGTATCGGCGCTGAGCCGGTCTTCTGCGCCGCCCTCGATCAGTGTCACGACGCGGGCAGCTGCGACCCTGCGACCGGCCGCTGCTCCAACCCGAGCAAGGCCGACGGTTCGACCTGCGATGATGGTCTCTTCTGCACCGTGAACGACAGCTGCAGCGCCGGCGTGTGCGGTGGCGCCGCCCGTGACTGCTCCGCCCTCGCGGATCAGTGCAACGACGGCACGTGCGACGAGGCAGCGGCTCAGTGTGAGCCAACGCCGAAGCCAGAGGGGACGGCATGCAGCGACGGCGATGCCTGCACGCAGGTCGACACTTGTGCGGCCGGCCTCTGCGTCGGCGCGAATCCGGTCGTCTGCGCCCCCGAGGACGCCTGCCATGGCGTCGGCGCCTGCGACTCCGCGACCGGGAGCTGCTCGAGCGCGACGATCGCCTGCACCGACGGCGACCCCTGCACCACGGACAGCTGCGACCCGACGACGGGCTGCGTCTTCCAGCCCGTCACTGGTCTCGCGGCCGTCAACTGCCTCATGGCTTCCCCTGCCTTCGACGTCTGTCGGCCGATCCCGCCCGCGATCGCGAGGGCGATGGCCCAGGCCCAGAGCCGGCTCGCGATCGCCCGCGCGATGAGCGACCCCCGCCGCGCGCAGCAGCTCCTCCGGCAGGCTTCGCATCTCCTCAAGCAGGCCGCCAAGAAGGCCCTCAAGCTCGCGAAGACGCGACACCTCTCCCCGGTCTGCGCCGGGGCGCTCTACGGCAACCTCCTCGAAGCGAATAGTCACCTCGGGCAGCTCCGGAACACCCCCTAGCCACCCCCTAGCGAGCGCCGTGTGCTCGCTCAGCCGCCGCGCAGCTGGGCGGGTCGTCGCGACAATCCTGCGAAGTTAAACGAAACGCGAGATGTCCGACACCGGGGACGCACCGCCACCGCCCCTGGGCCCCGCCTCCCCGGCTGGCGCGGACCACACGTCGTCGAGAAGGCGTCCTGCCGTGACGGAGGTTTGACCCTGGCGCGGACTGCATGATCTGTTCCTCGCGGCGGGATGGGCAAGAGACCAGCGCAGGGGGGCCATCGCCTGATCGTGCAGCAGGACGACGGGGTCGAGCCGGTGCTGGGGCTTCTCGCCTCGGCGCGCCACACGCTGCGCACCGTGCAGTTCACGCTCGACGACCCGCGCTTCGTGAACGCCGTCCTCGACGCGCACCGGCGCCAGGTGGCGGTGCACGTTCTGCTCAACCCGCACAAGTCGTCGGGGGAGCGTGGCAACGATGCCACCTTCGAGCAGCTGAAGCGGGCCGGCATCGCCGTCGAGTGGACGCATCCGCGCTTCCCGGTCACCCACGAGAAAGCGATCGTGATCGACGACGAGCGGGCGCTGATCGCCTCGTTCAACCTGAGCGCGAAGTACTTCGGCGAGACCCGCGACCACGGCGTGCTTACGGACCACCCACTGCAGGTGCGCGCGATCGTCTCGGCGTTCGAGGCCGACTGGCGGCGGAAGCCCTTCCAGCCGAGGGAGGACAGCGGGCTGGTCTGGAGTCCCGACAACGCGCGCCGCCTGATCGCGGGCTTCATCGACGACGCCAGGCACACGCTGGACGTCCAGCACCCGAAGTTCGTCGACGCGACCGTCATCGACCGCCTGGCCGCGGCTCGGAGCCGCGGCGTCAAGGTCCGCGTCCTGTGCGGCGGGAAGCACGGGCTCAGTCCCTGGGACCTCCACGACACCTTCGCGTCGCTCCGCATCCTCGAGCGCGTCGACGTCAAGGTGCGCCGCCAGAAGCATCTGAAGGTGCACGCCAAGCTCCTCCTGGCCGACGGCAAACGCTCGCTGCTGGGCTCGATGAACCTCGACCGCAGCGCCTTCGACCTGCGGCGCGAGCTCGGCGTGGTCGTGGATGCGTGCGACATCGTGGAGCGCCTGGCGGAGCTGTTCGAGCACGACTGGCACAAGGGAGAGCACTGGAGCGCGCCCGACCCGCTCGCCGACGAGACGCACGACCACGGCGAGCTCCCCGACGATCCGCACTTCGTCCATGAGTGAGCCGGGACCGCGACCGACGGCGGCCGCGCTCGCCCTGGCCTTCCTCGTCATCGCGCTCGCCAGCTTCGGGGGCGGGCTGTCCGCCTGGGCGCAGCGCGTCCTGGTCGAGCAGCGGCGCTGGCTCGAGGAGGACGAGTTCCTGAGCGCCCTCACGCTGTGCCGCCTAATGCCGGGACCGAACCAGGTGAACATGGCCGTCTACGTCGGCGCCCGCTTCCGCGGGCTGGTGGGCGCGCTGGCGTCGGTCGTGGGCCTGGTCCTGGTCCCGAGCGCCATTCTGCTCGGACTCGGGGCCGCGTATTTCCGGTATCGCCACCTGCCGCTTCTCGACGCCGGTCTGCGCGGGGCCGTGGCAGCGGCGGCCGCGATGACGCTGGCGATGGGAGTGAAGGTCGGACCGCCGCTGGTACGCGATCGGGGGGCGATCGCGCTCGCGGTCGCGGCGTTCGTCGGCGTGCACGTGCTCCGATTGCCGCTCGTGGGCGTCGTCGCGGTCCTGGGTCCCGTGGGCATCCTGTGGGCATGGCCTCGCGCCGCCGCCGAGGAGCGGTCGTGAACGGCGACCGGCTCGCGCGCCTGGCGGTCCTCTTCGGGTCCCTGTCGCTGGTGTCCTTCGGCGGCGGCAACACCGTCGTGCCCGCGATGCACCACGAGGCGGTGACGAGCCAGCACTGGCTGACGGACCGCCAGTTTGCCGACCTGTTCGCGCTGGCGCAGGCTGCGCCCGGTCCGAGCTCCCTCATCGTGGCCCTGATCGGCTTCGCAGCGGCCGGCATCGCCGGCGCCGTCGTCGCGACGCTCGCCATGCTGGCCCCGAGCTGTACGGTCATGTTCGGCACCTGCCGCGCGTGGGACCGCTTGCGTGCCTCCCCGTGGCACACGGCGATCGAGCGCGGCCTCGCGCCGGTGACCGTCGGCCTGGTCTTCGCGACTGCGCTCACCATCACGCGCGCCGCCGACCACGGCCCGGCGGGCTATGCGCTCACCGCGCTCGCCACGCTGCTGCTCGTGCGGACGAGCGTCAGCCCGCTGATCGTGATGGCGGCCGCCGCGGCGCTGGGCCTGCTCGGGCTGGTCTGACCGGCGCTCAGCCCGTTCCGGAGATAGCGACTGAAGAGGTCGCTGATGGTGAGCGGACAGCAGAGC
>VBLA01000158.1:3998-5793 GCA_005879245.1 Deltaproteobacteria bacterium | reverse complement strand
CCGCGAGGCGCATCGGGCCGGGCCGCATGCATCGACGGACGCTCAGCCGCCGGTCGCGAGCTGACGCTCGAAGGTCTCGAGGTCTCCCGGCGGAATCACGAAGTAACGCGCCTCCGGATGATGGAAGACGAGGGCCGAGACCGAGGCCTCGGGATCCATCATGTAGCCCTCGGTCAACGTCACGCCGATCGCCTGCTCGACGTCGAGCAGGCGGAAGAGCTTCTCCTGATCCTCGAGTCGTGGACAGGCCGGGTAGCCGAAGCTGACGCGCACGCCGCGGTAGCGGGCCTTGAAGCGTTCGCTCATCGTCATCTCGGGGGCGTCGGGGAAGCCCCACATCTCGCGGAGCCGGCGATGGAGCAGCTCGGCCAACCCCTCCGCGCCCTCGATCGCGAGCGCCTGCAGGATGTGGGAGTCGAGGAAACGGCCCTCGGCCTTCCAGCGCTCCGCCAGCTCCCGCACGCCCGCACCACAGGTCGTGACGAAGAGGGCCACGTAGTCCGTGGTCCCGGTGCTCCGCGGCGCGACGAAATCCGCGAGACAGAGTCCCTCGCCCGAGGACTGGCGCGGAAAGGTGAACGTCTCGATCACGCGCCGGTCGGGACCGAGGAAGACGATGGCATCGCCCTCGGACTGCACGGGGAAGAACTTGTAGACCGCGCACGCCGGCACGGCGCCCGCGGCCAGGACCTCGTTCTCGACGGCGGTCACGCGCTGGCGCAGCCGCTCCGCCTTCTCGTCGCCCCGCTCGAGCAGCGCTTCCAAGTTGCCGCGGAGCCCGAGGTGCTTCCCGTAGAGCATCGCGGGATTGACGTAGGGAAAGATGTCCTCGAGCGGCAGGCGCTCGATCACGTGCCGCTTCAAGTCGGGCGGCGTCGGGATCGGCCGATCGTGACGGATGATTGAAGTGGCGACCGCGTTCGCGGTCGCCCCGCCCCGCCCCGGGGCGGGCGCGCCGCGCAGCCGTTCCTGCTCGGCCTGCACCTGTGCCGCCATCGCCTCGCGCGTGCGCTCGTCGGCCAGCTTGTTCGCCAGGTCGAGGCCCTTCATCGCATCGTTGGCGTAGCAGACGAGCCCACCGTAGGCCGGCGCGATCTTCGCCGCCGTGAACTTCGCCGAGAGCGCCGCGCCCCCGACCAGGACCGGGCAGCGCACGCCCGACGTCCGCAGGTCCTCGGCCGTCGTCACCATCTGCTGCGCCGATTTGACGAGCAGCCCGGAGAGGCCGATCAGGTCGGGACGGTGCTCGCGGTAGGCCGCGATGAGCTCTTCGGGTGGCACCTTGATGCCGAGGTTCACGACGCGGAAGCCGTTGTTGGAGAGGATGATCTCCACCAGGTTCTTCCCGATGTCGTGCACGTCGCCCTTGACCGTGGCGAGGATGACGGTGCCCTTGGTCGCGCTCTCGGTCCGCTCCATGAAGGGCTCGAGGTGCGCCACGGCCGCCTTCATCGCCTCGGCGCTCTGCAGGACCTCGGCGACGATCAGCTCGTTGTTGTTGAAGAGACGTCCGACCTCGTCCATCCCGACCATGAGCGGGCCGTTGATGATGTCGAGCGGCCGCGTGTCGCGGAGCTTCGTGTCCAGGTCGTCGACGAGGCCGTCCTTCGACCCTTCGACGATGTAGCGGGCGAGTCGCTCGTTCAACGGTAGCGCACTCCGGTCGGACTGCTTCACCACCCCCGACCGTCCCCGGAAATGCATGGCGAAGGCGGCCACCGGGTCCTCGCCGCGCCAGTAGATGAGATCCTCGGCGAGCCGGCGCTCCTCCTCGGGAATCGAGGGGTAGCGCTCG
>VBLA01000158.1:0-3962 GCA_005879245.1 Deltaproteobacteria bacterium | reverse complement strand
GTTGCTGACGCCGAGGATCGTCTTCGTCCGTGGCAGCGCTTCCTTGATGAGCCGGACGCCCTCGATCGTCTGCGCCCCCGCGCCGACGTAGTTCTGGTCGCCGGTGCCCACCGGGAAGACCAGCGGATCGAAGATGATGTCCTCCTCCGGCACGCCGTACTTCTCGGTGAGGAGCCGATGGCTCCGCTCGGCGATGGCGAGCTTCCGCGCGCTCGTGACTGCCATGCCCCGCGCCTTGTCCTCGTCGATGCAGCCGACGACGACCGCGGCCCCGTAGCGGTGGATGAGCGGGACGACCTGCTCGAACCGCTCCTCGCCGTCCTCCAGGTTGATCGAGTTGACCACCGCCTTCCCCTGGCAGCGCTTGAGGGCCTGCTCGAGCACGGCAGCGTCGGTCGAGTCGAGCATGAGCGGGACCTTCACCTTGCGCGTCAGGACCTCGAGGAAGGCCGTCATGTCGGCGAGCTCGTCGCGATCGGGGTTGGCGAGGCAGACGTCGAGCACCTGCGCGCCGCCCCGCACCTGCCGACGGCCGAGCTCGGCCGCCTGGTCGAGATCGCCGGCGATCACCAGCTCCTTGAAACGACGGCTGCCGATCACGTTGGTGCGTTCGCCGACGACGATCGGCCGCCGGTCGTCCTCGATCGGGAGCACCTCGATCCCCGAGACGACGGAGCGCCGGGTCGGACTGGCGCTGCGGGGTGGGTAGCGGCGGGCGAGCTCGGCGATCAGGCGCACGTGCTCGGCGGTCGTGCCGCAGCAGCCGCCCATGAGGTTCACCCATCCCTCGGCGCAGAAGCGCTCGAGCTTCCGGACCAGGCTCTCGGGCGTCTCGTTGTAGCGCCCCTCCTCGTCCGGCAGCCCGGCGTTCGGGAAGCAGGACACCGGGAAGCGCGAGATCTGCGCCAGCGTGCGCAGGTGGTCGGTCATGAAGTCCGGGCCGGTGGCGCAATTGAGGCCGATGGCGAAAAGATCGCGCTCGGCGACCGAGACGTACACTGCTTCGACCGACTGTCCGGCGAGCATCGTGCCCATGGTCTCGATCGACACCGACAGCACGACTGGGACGACGCGCCCGGCGGTTGCACAGCCCTGCGCGATGCCGAGGAGCGCCGCCTTGACGTTCAGGGTGTCCTGCTGCGTCTCGAGGAAGAGGACGTCGACGCCGCCCTCGAGGAGACCGGCCGTCTGCTCGGCGTAGGCAGCGCACACCTGATCGAAGGTCACCCCCCCGGTGACGGAGATGGTCTTCGTGCCCGGCCCCATCGAGCCCGCGACGAAGCGCGGGTGGTCGGGCGTCTCGAAGCGCGCGCACGTCTCGCGTGCGAGGCGGGCCGCCGTGGCGTTGATCTCCCGGACCCTGCTCTCGAGACCGTACTCGGCGAGGACGATACGCGTTCCCCCGAATGTATCCGTCTCGATGATGTCCGCGCCCGCCGCGAGGTAGCCCGTGTGCATGTCGCGCACCACGTCGGGGCGGGTGAGGACCAGATGCTCGTTGCAGCCTTCGTACTGCTCCCCGCCGAAGTCGGCGGCCCGGAGATCGCGACCCTGGAGATAGGTCCCCGTGGCGCCGTCGAGGACGACGATGCGCTCGGCGAGGAGGGCGCGCAGACGAGCCGTGCGTGTAGCGGCGCTCACATTCGCCATGATAGCGGCACGGGGAGAAGGTGCAAAGATCGTCCCGGCCGCCGACGGCGCCGCCGTCGACCACGTTCGTGCGCCGTGACTCGGCCTGGTCGAAGCCGGCGCTAGCGGCGCCAGAGCGCGACCGCTTCGGCGAAGCGGCGGCGTTCCTCCGGGGTCTGGTCGGGGTTCAGATCGGGGTGGTTCCGCTTCAAGAAGCGCCGCCACGCGGTCGCGAAGCGACCGGCGGTGCAGTTGGGCGGCAGCCCCAGGAGCGAGAGCAGGCGCCCGGGTTGCTCCGCGAGCGGCTCCCGTCGTTCCCTGACCGGACGTGGCGCGGGCGCTCCCCAGCGCTCGGCGACACCGAGCCACCAGCGAAAATCGGCGACGATCTCGGCATAGGTCGGATCGTTCCGCCAGGTGGGCGGGAACCACTCGCGGTGGAGGCGACCGAGAAAGCCTTCGAGACGGAGCTGGAGCTCCGGCGCGAGGCGCCCGCGGGACTCGCCCAGGGCGAGCAGGATCGCGTCCATCTCGGTCTGGTAGTACGAGCGGCGCACCGTCCAGCGCGGATGGACCGCCTTGCCGATCCAGGGATAGACGCGTCGAAGGAACGCCCGGGCCGTGGTCGCCTGCTGCATCGCCGATCTCCCCGCTCCGCGGGGCCACTAGCACATGGCGTCCCCCGGCCTTCTTGTCAACGGGAATTGCCGGGGTGCCGATCGAGGCTGCGGTACTGGATCGCCTCGGCGAGGTGCGACGTGGTGATCTCGTCCTCGCCCGCCAGGTCGGCGATCGTGCGCGCCACGCGGAGGATGCGGGTGTAGGCCCGCGCGGAGAGTCCGAGGCGGTCGCTGGCGGCCTCGAGGAGCCGGCGACCGGGAGGGCCGATGCGGCACAGACGGCGAACCTCGCGTCCGGGGATGTGCGCGTTGAGCGGCACGGGACGGGGGGCGAGGCGGCGCCGTTGACGGGCGCGCGCCGCTCCGACGCGCGCCCGCACGACAACCGATGTCTCCTCGCCGGGCGCCTCGTCACCGAGCAGCGCCACCGGCACGCGTGGCACCTCGACGTGCAGATCGATCCGATCGAGGAGCGGCCCCGAGACGCGCGACCGATACCGGTCGAGAATGGGAGGCGTGCAGCGACAGGTGTCCGCCGCATCGCCCAGGTACCCGCAGGGGCACGGGTTCATCGCCGTCACCAGCTGGAAATCTGCGGGAAAGACGACTGAACCCGCACCCCGAGCGACCGTGATGCGACGTTCCTCGAGCGGCTGGCGCAGCGGCTCGAGCACGTTCCGTCGGAACTCGGGCAGCTCGTCCATGAAGAGGACCCCGCGATGGGCGAGGGTCACCTCGCCGGGGCGGATGGGTGCGCCGCCGCCGAGGAGCGCGGCGTCCGAGATCGAACAGTGCGGCGCCCGCACCGGGCGCGTGGTGACGAGCGGGCGGCCGTCGAGGAGCCCGGCGACGCTCTGGATCGCGGTCACCTCGATCGCTTCGTCGAGGTCGAGCGGCGGGAGGATCGAGGGGAGGCGGCGCGCGAGCATCGTCTTGCCGGACCCCGGCGGACCGATGAGGAGGACGTTGTGACCGCCCGCGGCGGCGATCTCGAGGGCCCGCTTCGCCGACTGCTGCCCACGAACGTCGGCGAGGTCGCTGGCGGCGAGCGGGGTGGTGGAGAGGAGAGCTGCCGCGTCGATGGTGGTGGGCTTTCGCGGCGCTTCGCCCCGTAGATGCGCGACCGCCTCGGCGAGCGTGTCGACGCCGATCACGGCCGGGCCGTCGGCGAGCGCGGCCTCGGCCGCGTTCGGGGCGGGGACGAGGATGGCGTGCAGGCCGGCGCGCTTGGCCGCCGCGGCGATCGGCAGCGCGCCGCGCACGCGGTGCACGTGGCCGTCGAGCCCGAGCTCGCCGAGGACGCACCAGGGGGCGAGGTCGGGGAGCGGCGGCTTGGCCTCGGCGGCGAGGATGCCGAGGGCGATGGGGAGGTCGTAGTGCGTCCCCTCCTTGCGCACGCCGGCGGGGGCGAGGTTCACGGTGATGCGGCGCTGGGGGTACTCGAAGCCGGCGTTCCGGAGCGCGGCCCGGATGCGGTCGGCGGCCTCGCGCACGGCGCCGTCGGGGAGGCCGACGGTGGTCGTGTGCGGGAGGCCCGACGACACGTCGACCTCGACGTCGACGACGAGCGCGTCGATGCCGCGGAGGGCCCCGGAGCGGACGCGGGCGAGCATAGCCCCCGTCTGCGGGGGCCGATGTCTCGAATCAATCGCTGCGAGCGGAATACGCGCGCTGGATCAACTCGTTGGAGGGGAGGGATGGGTCGAGCACCTT
>VBLA01000157.1 GCA_005879245.1 Deltaproteobacteria bacterium | reverse complement strand
CGGCGCGCTCAGCCGGAACCTCTTCGACGCGAGCAGTCGCATCGCGCAGCTGCGGCAGACCCTCTAGGAACGCACCGCACCTCCCAGAACACCAGCGTCGCGCGCCCGTTCAGCCGCCGCGCAGGTGGAAGGCCTTCGGGCGGAGGAACGTCGTGACGCCCTCGCGCCCGAGCGTGAGGCCCAGGCCCGAGGCGCCGCGGCCCGTCCACGGCAGACGCGGACTCACGCGGTCGCAGCAGTTCCAGTAGGCGGTGCCGACATCGAGCCGACCGAGGAGGCGCTCGGCGCGGGCCCGATCGGGCGTGTACACGGAAGCAGTGAGGCCATACTGGGTGTCGCTCATGAGCGCGACGGCCTGGTCGTCCGACGCGACCGGCGCCAGCCCGATGAGCGGCCCGAAGGTCTCCTCGCGCATCGCGCGCATCGTGTGGTCGACGTCGACGAGCACCGTCGGCGCGAAGAAGAAGCCCGGACGGGGCACGCGCTGTCCGCCGAGGAGCACGCGCCCGCCGTGGGCGCGCGCATCGGCGACCTGCTCCGCGAGCAGCGTGAGCGCCACCTCCCCGCGGGCGAGTGGCCCGACGTAGGTGCGCTCGTCGAGCGGGTCGCCGACGACGTACCCGCGGACGACGTCGACGAACGCGTCGAGGAAGCGCGACCAGATCCGCTCGTGCACATACACTCGCTCCACCGCGCAACAGCTCTGGCCCGTGTTGTAGAAGGCCCCGTCGGCCACCGAGGCGGCCGCCGTGGCGACATCGGCGTCCTCGCACACGTAGACCGGATCCTTGCCCCCGAGCTCGAGCTGCATCTTGACCAGTCGCGACGCCACGGCGGCGGCCACTCGGACGCCCGTCGCGTGTGAGCCGGTGAAGCAGACCATGTCGACCGGCTGCGCGAGCAGCAGCGCCCCGACCTCCGCGCCGCCCACGAGCGTCTGGAAAACGTCCCGCGGGATTCCGGATTCGTGCAGCAAGCGCGCGATCGCGAGCCCCGTGAGCGTGGCGTACTCGCTCGGTTTGTAGAGGATCGCGTTGCCGGTGAGGAGCGCGGGCAGGAACACGTTGCCGCCGACGTACCAGGGGTAGTTCCAGGCCGAGATGTTGGCCACCACCCCGAGGGGCTCCCATCGGATACGCTCCTCGAGCCGGTCGGCGGCGCTGGCGAGGACCACGCGGTCGGCGACCGCCCGGTCGACCTCGTCGAGGAAGAAGTCGATCCGGCCGAGCAGGCCTGCGAGCTCGCTACGAGACTGCGTGATCGGCTTCCCGACCTCCCTGGTCAGCGTCTCGGCCAGCCCCTCGGTGCGCTCCACGACGAGCGCCCGGAAGCGGCGGACCGCGTCGCGGCGCACCTCGAGCGGCGTCGTGGCCCAAGCGGGTTGCGCACGGCGCGCGCGCTGGAGGGCGTCCGCAACGGCGGGTGCATCGGCCTCGGCGACCTCGGCCAGCGTGTTCCCGGAGGAGGGGTCGATGACGCGCATGGCCGGCGCGCCCGGACTCAGTGCCCCGCGCTCACCAGCGCAGCGACCGTGAACCATTCCTCCGTCACGCCGGTCTTCTCACCCTGGTTGAAGTACCAGCCCTGCTCCCCGGGGAAGCGGAGGCTCGGGAGCGCGGCCCGCGTGGCGTGCTCGAGCTGCATGTCGACCATCACGATGGCCGAGCCGAAGGCCATCTCGTCCGGGTACTCGATGGCGCCCGCGGCCTCGAGGGCTTTCCGGCGGAAACCCCAGTGGTTTATCCAGATCTTCCAGAGCTCTCCGGAGCGGTCGTAGATGTCGGAGTACGGGACCAGCCAGGATTCCTTGTCGATGAAGATGGTGCGCTTGCCGTAGGCGTACTGGGGGAGCTTGGAGATACCCTCGATCACGTAGACGCGCCGCTTCTCCCAGACGTCGTCGAACGCCCAGTCGACCTTGTCGTTCCACTTCACCGGGAAGTGACGGCCGTGGAAGACGCCGATCAGGTCGCGCTCCCCGAGGAACTTCCAGCTCATCCAGGCGATGTGGCCCGCGTAGCCACCGTAGCTGTCGACGTCGGTATCCTGCCCGAAGAGCGCGTCGGAGCGCTGTGCGGCGGAGAGCCGGCGCACGCGGCGGAGGGACGGGAGGTAGAGCCACGAGTCGTCCTGCTTGCTCGCGTCGATGTAGCGGTTGCTGAGCCCCCCCACGCCCTTCAGGTCGTAGGGCTCGAGCACCGGGTAGAGCCCCTCCTGACGGCGGTAGCCGTTGGGGTTGTCCATCTCGGGCTTCGGGTCGACGTAGAGGCGGCCGTTCCAGAAGAGCCGGCGCAGGTGGTCGAGGAGGAAGTGACGCTCGATCGTCATCCCCCCGTGGTCGGCGATGGTGCCCGTGTCGGCGTCGAAGTTCCGGATGTCGAGGTCGTCGGTCAGGAGGCCGTACTCGTAGTTCCACATGATCTTGAGGGCGATCTGCGGATCCTTCGGGTCGAGGTTGGGGAAGGGCAGGCCGGCGACGTAGCTCTGTAGCGCGAGACCGTCGGCGCTGAGCTTCACCTGCGAGGAGTACTTCTCCGTCGCCTCCTTGTAGGCTTTCAGCCACTCGATACGCCGGGTCTCGCCGATGGTCGAGCGCGACGAGCGCGAGGAGGAGGGCAAGCCACACGGTCATCGATCGATTCCTTCCCCTGGCGAGGGCGGTTGAGGCATCGTGGATGAGTACCACTACCACACGGCTCCCCGCTTGCTGAGCCGGTCTCGTCAGGACCGTATGTGCGGCAGGACCTTCTCGGCAAAGAGCGTGAGCCCTTGCCAGCCGAGGGCGGGTGGCATGCCGCCCATCAGGGGATGGAGGACGATCCGGCCCGTCTCGCGCGCGAGCGCCACGCAATCCTCCGGCGTGACGATCCGGTAGGCGCTGCTCCGCCGCACCTCGTCCACGGTACGCGCCTCGACGTGCATGGCGGAGCGCTGGCCCGGCGGCTGCCACGCGGCATAGGTCTGCGCGTCGTAGAGGGCGTGTGGGCCGATGCGCGCCCACTCCCGTTCGGGATCCTCGCTCACGTGGACGAACCCCGGGCCACCGGGGAGGCTGACGAACCCCGCGAAGCCGAGGCGGGCGCACTCCTCCTGGTAGACGTCCGCGAGCTGCGGGTCGCCGATCGCGGGGAAGAACCCGAGCCGGAGCCGGGCGGCACGCCGCGCCGCCGCCGCGGTGGATCCCCCGACGAGCATGAGAGGCTCCGAGCGGGGCTTGGGCGTCACCCGGATCGTCCGCCCGCGCCACTCGAAGGGCTCGCCCGTCCACGCCCGCCGGAGCACGTCGACGTACTCCTCGAGGAGCCGGCCGCGCGCTTTCCGGTCGACACCGGCCATGGCGAACTCCTCGTCCCGGTACCCGAGCCCCGCGACGAACCCGACGCGCGAGGCGCTGGCGAGGTCCAGCACCGCGAGCTCCTCGGCCAGCCGCACCGGGTCGTGGAGGGGGACCAGCAAGGCAGCGATGTTGATGTTGATCCGCTTGGTCCGCCCCGCGATCGCCGCGGCGAGCGTGAGCGGCGCGGGCAGGTAGCCGTCGTCGACGCCGTGGTGCTCGGAGAGCACGACCAGGTCGAGGCCCTGCCCGTCCGCCCAGGCGCACTGCTCGAGGCAGGCGGCGTACAGCTCGGCGTGCGTCGCCGTTCCGAAGGCGGGCGCGCGGAGGTCGAAGCGGATACCGATCATCGCCATGCTCATCACCCCCGGACGTGGACAAGGCGTGCGGCGAGGTTCTATTGCTCCCGTCGTCCGACCGTCAACCGGAACGGGAGGGAGCCATGGAGAGGACGAGCGAGCTCGAGCGCCGCATCCAGGCGCTCGAGGACGTCGAGGCGATCAAGCGGCTGAAGCACCGCTACTGGCGGTGCCTCGACCTGAAGCTGTGGGACGAGCTCGCGGGGTGCTTCGCGCCCGACGCGGCGGTCGACTACGGCGAGGGGCGCTACCGCTTCCAGGGGGTGGAGGCGATCATGCGCTTCCTCACCCAGTCGCTCGGCCGGGAGTCCGGGGCGCTCGGCGTGCACCATGGAGGACACCCGGAGATCGAGCTGACCGGGGCAACCACGGCGCGCGGCAGCTGGGCTCTCTACAACTACCTCTTCAACCCCGGCCAGCAGCGCGGTGTCTGGATCGGGGCCTACTACCACGACGACTACGTCAAACTGGGTGGGGGGTGGAAGATCCAGCGCACGGGCTACACCTATCTCTTCCACGAGGAGTGGAGCCGCGCCGATCTTCCGAGCCTCCGCGTCGTCGTCCCGGCATGATCGGCTGGCTGCGATATTACAGGTCTTGGCATGGGTTGCCCAGATAGTGTAATAATCGCAGCGCGATGCGGCCGACGGCCAAGAGCCTGATCCTCGACCTCCTCTCGACGCTGCGGCGGGGGTCGATGCCGGTGCGGGCCCTGGTGGCGGCCGGGAACTTCTTCGGCATCGAGGAGAACGCCCTCCGCGTCGCGCTCACCCGCCTGCTGGCGCGCGGCCTGGTGGAGCGCGACGAGCGTGGCCAGTACCGCGCCGGTTCACGAGCCGAAGCCCTCGACCGCTGGATCAAGCGCTGGCGCACCCTCGACCAGGCGGTCCGGCCCTGGGACGGCACCTGGGTGGCCGCGCTGGGGATCACGGCCCGGACCGCGGATCGGGGGTCGCGAGGGGAACCGCTCCGCGCCCTGCGCTTCCTGGCCTTCCGGGAGCTCGTCCCGGGAGTGCACGTCCGCCCCGACAACCTCGCGGGCGGCGTCGCGGGACTCCGTGGACACCTCTCCGCGCTCGGCCTCGCGCCGAGCGTCCTCGTCACCGCTCTGCACGAACTCGACCGCATCACGGAGGCGCGCGCGCGGCGGCTCTGGGACGTCCGCGCCCTAGGTCGTGCCTACCGCGAGGCGCGGGCAGCCCTCACGGCGAGTGAGGCCCGCCTCCCGCGGCTCCCGCCCCGCGAGGCGATGGTCGAGTCCTTTCTCCTGGGTGGCCGCACCATCCGGCAGCTCGTGCTCGATCCCCTGCTGCCCGAATCCCTCGTTCCGGCGGCCGAGCGCGAGGCCCTCGTCGCGGCGATGCGCCGCTACGACCGCGTCGGCCGGGCCTCCTGGGCGAGCTTCATGCGGGGGTTCGACATCCTGCCCGAGGCAAGGACCCCGGCAGACCTGCGGATCGTCGAGCGGGTCGGAGGATTGGAAGGAGTCGGTACATGAACTGGCAAGAGACGCTCTCCACCGCGGAGCGACGCGAGCTCCTCACGCTGAAGGACGGACGCGCCTGGCTGTCGATCGCCCTCGACTGGGCGCTCATCGGAGCTGCGTTCGCGCTCGTCGCCCTCGCCCCGAACCCGCTCACGGTCGTGGTAGCAATCGCATTGATCGGCAGCCGCCAGCTCGGTCTCGCCATCCTCATGCACGAGGCCGCCCATCGTATCCTGCTGAGCGACCGGCGCTGGAACGACTGGGTGGGCAACTGGGTCTGCGCCTATCCGGTCTACCTCGACGTGCATCCGTACCGGAAGTATCACCTCCGCCACCACGCCCGGACGTGGGCGGCGGACGATCCCGACCTTCCGCTCGCCACGCCCTTCCCGATCACGCGCGCCAGCCTGCGCCGGAAGATCTGGCGTGATCTCAGCGGCCAGACGGGCTGGAAGCGGCTCAAGTACACGCTTCGGGGTGATCTCGGCATGTCCCCCGGCCTCGGGCAGCGGAGCGCGAACCCGGGCTGGCAAAGCTTCCGCGGCATGGTCATCACCAACGCCGTCCTCCTCGGCCTGCTCACCGTTGCGGGCCACCCGGCACTCTACCTTCTCTGGGTCGCCGGCTGGTTCACGACCTACAGCCTGGTGACACGGATTCGCTCGATCGCCGAGCACGCCGCGATCCCGGATCCCGCCGACGAGCTCGGCAACACGCGCACGACGCTCGCCCGCTGGTGGGAGCGCCTCCTCGTCGCACCCAACTACGTCAACTACCACCTGGAGCACCACCTGTTGATGACCGTGCCGCACTACAACCTCCGGCGCTTGCACCGCCTCCTCCGGGAGCGCGGCGTGCTGGCGAGCGCCTGCGTGACGAACGGCTACGTGGCCGTGCTCCGCCTCGCGTCCGCGAGGCCGTAGCGCCGGGGGACACCTCAGAGACCGTCGGCGAAGCCGCCGACCCGGATGTAGTCGGCGGGTGACCCGAGGATCGCGTCGGTCGTGGTGGGGCCGCCTGCGGCGTCCGTCACGCCCTTCACGAGGCCTTCAGCGCCATGCGACGAGCCGCGTACTGTCAATGCAGAAAAATAGGTATCAGCGCAGGTCTCGGACGCCGGCGGCCGAGGAACCCCGGGGCCCCCAGGGGCTGCGCCCGGAGTTCCCTTCCCACCCCCCCTCGTGGCATATGACGGGACAGAGCAGCGGGGGGGCGTCGTGGAAACAGTCCTCGTCTTCATGATGATGGGCGCGATCGTGGGCGCGGTCGCCGCCTCGTTCATCGTTCCGCCCATCCTCGGCTGGTACAACGAGCCGGGGGCCATCTCGCCGGGGAAGCAGGTCGAGACGCTCTGCAATCTTCCGGAGCTCATCCGCTACACCGCCTCCCGGATCATGCGCGGGCAGCTCATCGGCGCAGGAGTCGGCGCCCTCCTTTTTCTCTTCCCCGGCCTCTCCCTGGCGCGGCGGCGGTCCGCCTCCCCGGCGTCACCTGCCGTCTGACTAGCATGGCCGACGCCCGGCTCGGCCTGGGTCTCCTCTGCGTGGGGCTCGCGGCCGCCGCCAACGTCCTCGGCGGAGCGACGGT
>VBLA01000190.1:10594-15393 GCA_005879245.1 Deltaproteobacteria bacterium | reverse complement strand
AGGTGGCGGAGCGGGAGGATCCGGCATCACCGTGACCAGCTGGGTCTTGGGCCCGGAGACGGCGCCCTTCGAATCGGTCACCACCAGGGTCACCTGGAACTCGCCTTCGGTCAGGAAGACGTGCACGGGACTCGTCTCCGTGCTCGTGGTCCCGTCGCCGAAGTCCCAGGCGGAGGTCATCGTGTCGCCGTCGGCATCGTAGGACCGGTTCGTGAAGTTCACGGTGAGCGGCGCCTCGCCGATGCGCGGGTCGATGCGGAAGTCGGCCTTCGGTACGCGGTTGGTCGCGTCGCCAGGGCCGGACCCGCCGGAGTCGGTGGGGGCGCTCGCGCCGTCCGCGGACTTGAGCTGATTCACCACGCCGTGGCTGCCGAGGCATCGCCACGGCTGCGTCACGCCCACGCGTACGGCTGGCGTCCCGTCGAGCTCGAAGGTGGTCGTGAGCGTGGTCGTGGACTTGGAGCCTCCCGAGCAGAGCTGGGGCGCCGTGGGAATGGCCGCGCCATCGGTGTTCTTGCACGCCAGAGTGAACTCGTAAGTGCCCTTCCCCTTGTTGCGGATTTGGAGGCCGCAGGTCGGACCCCCGCCACGCGCGCCGCGATACGTCGCTTCGTTCCGGCGCGAGTCGTAGCGGACGAGCGCCATCGACATGGGGAGCACCGCGCTCCCGTCCAGCCCCCGCACCAGCTCGTCGCCGCCGACTTCGCTCAGGAAATCGGCCACGGTCGCCGTGGACCCGGCGAGACTGAACGACCCGGCGGGCGTGAAGCGTCCGATGATGCTGATCTCGGCGCCATGGCGCGCGCCGGGGGCGGGCACGAAGCCCACCTTGGCGGCCTTCCCGGCGAGCTTCTTCGCCGGCGTCTCCGGTACGGGCGGCGGGGTGACGAGGATCAGCTGACCGCGGATCTCCCCGCCGGGGAATGCGGCGGTGTGTTGGTTCACGTAGAGCCCGCCCGCGAGGAGGTTGGCCAGGTCGTCCGCGCTGAGCGGAGGCGACGTCCCGGCGCAGGACGTCCCGTCGGGGGTGCAGTTGATGGGGAAGAGGATCGGGCCCGCCACGCCGAGCCCGCCCGTGTGCACGTGTGCCACCCGATAGGTGGTGGCGAACCCGGTCGACGTGACCGTGTAGGTCAAGCTGTCGTCCGCGTTGCGCGTGAACGTGGCGTGGCCGGTGCTCGTGCCGTCGTTGGGTGGTGTTTCCTCGTTCCCGACCAGCGTGGCGACGAAGGTGTCGTTCGCCGCGCAGGACGCCGGCGGAAGGAGGGGGGTGGCTACGAAGCCCAAGGTGACGACGACGGCAAGGCTCAGCGTCTGCATGCGAGTCTCCGATGGGGGGTGACGCAGCGGGTCATAGGCGGTCCTTGCCTTACGGGGAAAATAGGCTCGCTGTCAACAAAAAACGAGTGTTTGCTAGCGAACTAGATCGCGCATGGTATATGGCAGCGGCCTTGCTGCATGCGCGGTGCCGCGCCGCCGATGGCGCGGCTCGCTACGCGAGCGCCTGCGCGGCGCGCAGGGTGTCGATCTCGGCGGCGGTGTAGCCGCAGACCTCGCGCAGGACGGCGTCGGTGTCGGCGCCGAGGCATGGGGCGGGGCGGCGCACGCGGCAGTCGCTCGCCGACATGCGCCAGGGGATGCCGATGTGCTGACGGGTCCCCACTTCCGGATGGGGCAGCTCGACGAAGAAGCCGCGCGCGCGGAGGTGGGGGTCCTCGGCGATGTCGCGGTTGGTGGCGGCGGTGAAGGCGGCGATCCCGGCGGCCTGGAGCGTCGCGGTCGCCTCCTCCGGCGAGCGCTCGCTCGTCCAGCTCGTCAGCAGGGCCTCGAGCTCGTCCTCGTGGTGCTTGCGGGCCGCGAGCGTGGCGTAGCGCGGGTCGCTCGCCAGCTCGGGACCGCCGAGGAGCGCCGCAAGGCGCACCCAGGCGGCGTCGTCCTCGACGGCGACGGCGATCCAGCGATCGTGGCCGGCGGCCCGGAAGATGCCGTGCGGCGCCAGGTGGCGGTCGCGGTTTCCGTCACGCGCCGGCGGCGTGCCGTTCATGGTGTACTCGACGAGAGCGTCGGGCAGCACGGCCATCGACGTCTCCCACTGGGAGAGGTCGATGTACTGCCCCTCGCCGGTGCGGGCGCGATGCAGGAGCGCTGACCGAGGACATGCCGGAGAGCGGCACCTGCGCCGGGCCGTAAGAGACCTTGTCGCTGTCCGGTCCGGTCGCGCCGTACCCCGAAAGCGCGACCATGATGAGGTCGGGTTTGCGCTGGCGGAGCGTCTCGTACCCGAGCCCGGCCCGATCCATGACCCCGGCCGCGAAATTCTCGGCGACCACGGCGCTCGCCGCGCAGAGCCGGCGCGCCACCTCGACCGCCTCGGGCCGCTTCAGATCGAGCGTGATGCTCTTCTTGCCCTGGTTGTACTGGTTGAAGTAGCCGCTACGGTTGGTGCCCGCCTGCATGTCGGGGTACGGGGGAAGGAGGCGCGTGACGCAGAGCCGCGTCGCGGTCTCCACGCGGATCACCTCGGCGCCGAGGTGGGCGAGCTGGAGCGTGCAGAACGGGCCGGCCCACACCCAGGTGAAATCGGCAACGCGAATCCCCTCGAGCGGCGCGCGCCGGGCCATCTACACGACCCCAGCCGCGCTCAGTGCCGCAGCATCGATGCCGGCCTCGGCCAGCACGTCGGCCGTGTGCTGGCCGAGGGTCGGGGCGGGTGTCCGCAGCTGCCACGGCGTTCCGGAGAGCTTGTAGGGGGCTCCCGGCATGGTGACCGGCCCGGCAACCGGGTGCGCCAGGGTCGCGAAGAACCCGCGCGCGCGGAGATGCGGCGAGGCGAGGAGGTCCCCCATGGTCGAGACGGGAGCGAAGGGGATGCGGCGGCGCTGCGCGGCCTCGTAGAGCTCGTGGACGGATCGGTCGCGGCACCACTCCTGGAGGAACGGCTCGAGGGCGTCGAAGTTGGCGCCCCGGGCGAGGCGGTTGGCGAAGACCTCGAGCCCGCCCCATTCGGGGTTGCCCATGAGGTCCACGAAGCTCTGCCACTGGTGCTCCTCGACCGCACAGAGAAAGAGCCACCCGTCGCGGCACTCCACGAAGCAGAGCGGCTGGATCGGCTTCCGGCCGAGGCGCGCGAAGAGCGCACCGAGCGATCCGACGGCCGCATTGAGCGCCGCCTGGAAACCGGACTGGTCACCGAACGCCTTGAGCGGCGGCAGGTCGGGCTCCCCGGGTAGCCCGTTCAGGGTGGAGATACCCCCCGCGCTCCAGGTGACGACGTCCGGCCCGCGGTAGCTCGCATGCGGCCCCGAGAGGCCGAAGGGCGCGATCGAGGTCATCACCAGACGCGGGTTCGCGGCCGCGAGGCGCTCGTAGTCGAGGCCGTGCGCCGCCATGAGGGTCGGATGAACGTTGTGCACCAAGAGGTCGGTGCGGCCGGCGAGGGCCTCCAGCGCGGCCTGCCCTCGCGGATGGGTCAGGTCGAGCGTGATGCCACGCTTGTTCGCGTTCAGGTAGAGGAAGAGGCCGCTCGCATCGGGATGCGGCGTGTTCCTTGGAAAGGGGCCGCGGCCTCGCGCCAGGTCGCCGCGGCGAGCCTCGACCTTCACGACATCGGCGCCGAGGTCGGCGAGCAGCTTGGTGGCATAGGCCGCACTCACCAGGTCCCCGACCTCGAGGACACGCAGGCCGTCGAGGGCGCCGGGCATGTTCAGGCGCCGAGTGCGCGCCGCACCAGCTCGGCCACGCTCGCCGGCTCCTCGCAGGTGGCGAGGCGGGTCATGAGCTCGGTGTGCGAGTGTTCGCCGACGGGCCACTCATGACGGACGGTCCAGGTCTCGCCGGTATGCTCGAGGACATGCACGCGCTTCTGGTCCTCGGTGAGCGCGATCGCGGCGCGCTCGCTCGGTGTCATGCAGAAGAGGGCGTAGCCCGCCCGCTTGGTCGTCACGAAGTACACGGCGCGCGATTCCTAGCAAGGTCGATTCCTGCCGGCAACGGGAGACCGTTGCCCCCCGTCCACGGCCGTGGGGATGCGATGCCTCCCGCGCGCGGGCTCTCCCTTGCCTGAGCGCAGCGTGGGGCGTAGGCCCGAACGGCGCCATGAGCGAGCTTCGTCTGGGCGAGGTCATGACGGCCGACCCGTTGACGGCTGCGCCGTCGGCCTCGCTCGCCGAGATCGCCGCAGCCATGCGGGGGCGCGGCGTCGGCTCGACGGTGATCGTCGAGGAGGGCAGGGTGGTCGGCATCGTCACGGAGCGCGACGCCCTCGCCGCGCTGGCCGCCGGCGCCCATCCCGTCGCCGCCCGCGCCGAATCGTGGATGACGCGGTCGCCCCTCACCCTCTCGCCTGCCGACGGCATCACCCACGCCCTCGAGGAGATGTTGAACCGGAGCTTCCGCCACATCCCGATCGTCGATGGGGGACGGCTGGTGGGCCTCGTGTCGTTGCGCCAGCTCGTCAACGCGGCGCGCATCCGCCACGTCGACCCCTGGGCACCGAGCACGGCCCGCGGCCTCGAGAACGTGACCGTCGCCGAGACGGCGCTCTCCTTCATCGACGGTCGGGCCGGGCGGCTCGTCTACCGCGGCTACGACGCGGTCGACCTCGCACTCCGCCGGTCGTTCGAGGACGTCTGGCATCTGCTCTATCACGGCGATCTTCCGGTCGACGACACCTTTGCGCGGCAGACCGTTCGCCTGCGGGATCTCCCGCTCGACCGCGACCTCCTCGGTCACCTCGCGCGCCGGGGCGGCACGTTCATGTCGATGCTCCAGTCGGCCATCTCCGGCACGGGCGCGGCCTG
>VBLA01000190.1:0-10488 GCA_005879245.1 Deltaproteobacteria bacterium | reverse complement strand
TGATCCTCACGGCGGAGCACGGCATGAATGCCTCCACGTTCACCGCCCGGGTGATCGCCTCGACGGGGGCGGACGTCGTGGCGGCGGTCGCGGGCGCCGCGGGCGCCATGTCGGGGCCGTTGCACGGCGGCGCACCCTCGCTCGTCCTCGATATGCTCGACGAGATCGGCACGCCCGCGCGAGCGGCAGCGTGCGTCGCCGAGGCGATCGCCCACGGCCGCCGCGTCATGGGCTTCGGCCATCGCGTCTACCGCGCGGAGGACCCGCGCGCGCGCTGCCTGCGGGACACGGCTGAAGGGCTCGGGGGCGAGCGCGTCGCGCTCGCGCGCGCGGTGGAGACCGCAGCGCTGGCGCAGCTCCGGGTGGCGAAGCCCGGTCGGGCGCTCTACACCAACGTCGAGTTCTACGCGGCCGTCGTGCTCGAGCGCGCCGGCATCCCGCGCGAGCTCTTCACCCCGACGTTCTCCATCTCACGCGCGATCGGGTGGACGGCCCACATCGTCGAGCAGGTCCGCGACAACCGCCTCATACGCCCCTCGGCCGACTACATCGGCCCCAGCGATCGCACGCTCACGCCGTAGGAGAAGTCTGTCGCGCGCGGATCTATAGCAACCCCTTGCCGGGCACGTGGTTCACCTCGAGACGGATGCCGTCGGGATCCTCGAACAGCACGGAGTAGTATCCCGGTGCCCAGGCTCCCTCCTCGGGCGGGTGCACGATCTTCGCGCCGATCTTGACGAGGAAGGCGCGGAGGTCGTCCACGTCTTGTCGCTCCCGGGCGCGGAAGCAGGCGTGATGGAGGCCGACTCGGAACTGGACGAACCGCTCGTCGCGGTGGCGGTCCTCGGCTTGCACGATTCCCACCGCCGTCCGGCCGCCCACGCAGTAGAGCATGCCGTCCGCCCTGATGATGGTCCGGAGCCCGAGGAAGCCGAGGAGCTGCTCGTAGAAGGGCAGGCAGGTGGCGAAGTCGCTCACGGTGAGCATCACGTGCGCGACGCCGTTGATCTCCATGGGATTCCCTCCCGGCCGAGGCTAGCGCTGCGGGCAGACGCCGAGCGTCCCGAAGCGGACGGCGCGCGAGTAGGCGATGACGCGGAGGCCGTGCTCGCCGAACTCGCCGAGTGCAGCGTAGCCCTGATCGGTCGAGACGCTGCGGGACCAGTCCCACTGGCCGCCGAGCAGCCGCTCGCCGTGCGCCCGCTGCCAGCAGAGCGTGTCGAAGGCAATCTCCGAAGCGCTGCGGCGCCGGGGACGGGCCGCTCCGCCACCGAACCCGGCGAGGATCGCGTCCTGTGCCTGGTAGGTGCGGTTGAGCGTCGCGGGCAGGGGCTCTCGGCGGACGAGCCACCAGCCGGGCGCGGGTATCTCGACGGTCGCGAAGGGCTGGTCGTCGATCGTCCACTCCGGACGCAGGAGATAGCCGCTGCCCTTGTGTACCTGCGGGTCGAGGCCACCGCCCAGGCGTGCTGCGATCCGCAGCATGGTGAGGGGCCCGTCCGGGCCGCGGCGTACGCGAAGTACGAGCATCTCGCCCTCTGCCCGTGCCCGTTCGAGGTCTGCCGCCGTGTACGGGATGCGCGCGACGGCGCGCTGTTCGTCCCCGTCGAGCCCGGCGAGCGGGTCGAAGCCGAGCGCCGCGGTGATCTCCCGCGGGCCGAGGATCGCGCCCCCGAGCGCGCGCGCTGCGGCCTCGAGGTCGGCGATGTCGGCGGGACCCATCACCCGCCGAGCTGGTACATCTCGTGCTTTTCCGTCGAGCGCCCGACGGCGAGTCGATGCCCGGTCGGCTTGTGCCCGACTGCCCGCAAGAGGATGCGCGCCACGTCCTCCGATGTGCCACCGCTCCGGAGCGTGCCGCCCACGTCGAGCTCATCGTCGTTCAGGAGGCAGAGGTGGAAGCGGCCGTCGGCCGTGAGTCGCATCCGGTTGCAGGTGCCGCAGTAGGGCGCGGTGACGGGGCTGATGAAGCCGATCACCCCGCGCCCGTGCCCGAGGCGGTAGTTGCGCGCCTCGTCCGCCGGGTCCTCGCAGGCGATCGGATCGAGCCCGCCGAGCGCAGCCTCGATCCGCGCCCGGGACTCCTCGTTCGGCACGAGGCGGGCGCGCGCGAAGCCTGCGGTGTCACCGACTCCGAGCGGCATCGTCTCGATGAAGCGTACGTGCCAGTCGCGCGTGAGGGTGAGCGCGGCCAAGGCGACGACGTCCTCCTCGTTGTGGCCGCGGGCGACGACGGTGTTCAGCTTGATCGGCCAGAGACCGGCTGCCTCGGCCGCCTCGATGCCGGCCCAGATCTCCTCCACCGTTCCCCAGCGCATGAGCCGGGCGAGACGGACGGGGTCGAGACTGTCGACGTGGATGTTCACGCGACGGAGACCGGCGGCGGCGAGACGCTGGGCGAGTCGTGGGAGCAGGATGCCGTTGGTGGTCATGGCGAGATCGCGGACGCCCGGAACGCGGGCCAGCCGCTCCACGATGTCGACCAGGTCGGCGCGGAGCGTCGGCTCGCCGCCCGTCAGCCGGAACTTTCGGAAGCCGACGGCGACGGCCGCCCGCACGACGGTCTCGATCTCCTCGGCGGTGAGGAGATCGTCCGACGGCACGAAGGCATTGCCGGTGAGCGGCATGCAGTAGGCACAGCGGAGGTTGCAGTGATCGGTGAGCGAGATGCGCAGGTAGTCGATCTCGCGGCCGAAGCCGTCACGCGGCATGCGGGGCATCTTCGATCCGGCGACCAGCGAAGTCAACGGAGTCGCGTTCGCCCGTCGCGGCACCCCCCGGGCGACTCGCGGCTGCCAGGGTGCTCAGCCCGGCCGGTCGGCGAGCGCCTGCGCCAGTGTGATGAGCGCGTCGCGATAGGGCGAGGGGGAGAGCCGGCAGATCTCCGCCAGCGCCGCGGCGCTGTGCACCCGGGCACGCTCGGCGACGGCGCGGAGGACGCCCACATGCCGGAGCCGCGCGAGCCCGCCCTCGACCTCTGCGGCGCTCGGCTGCTCGGCCGCGAAGAGCCGCGCCAGCTCGTCGTCGCGCCCGAGCGCGAGGACGACCGGCAGTGAGGGGTTGCCATCACGGAGATCGATGCCGCGTGGCTTGCCGGTCAGGTTCGGCTGGCCCGTCACGTCGAGCAGGTCGTCGCTCACCTGGAAGGCGAGGCCGAGCTGCCGCCCGCACGACGCCATCGCCTCGACGAGCGACGCGGGTGCACCGGCGAGGTGCGCTCCCGTGCGCGCTCCCGCCGCGAAGAGCGAGGCGGTCTTGCGCTCGATGATCTCGTTGTAGTCGTCGAGCGTGACGGATGGATTGTGGCGGAAGCGGGCCTGCATGATCTCGCCCTCAGTCAGGCTGATACACGCTTCCGCAGCCCAGCGGATGACCTCGGCCTCGAACCGCGCGCAGAGCGCGAAGGCGCGACTGAAGAGGAAGTCTCCCGCCACCAACGTGTCGGCGACGCCGAAGGCCGCGAGCGCGGACGGACGGCCCCGCCGGGTCTCCCCCCCGTCGATGATGTCGTCGTGGAGGAGGGTGGCCGAGTGGATGAGCTCGAGCGCCACCGCGGCCTCGACGGCATCGTCACGCCGGCCGAGGCTGCGGCCCGCGGCCGCGGCGTGGAAGGCGAGGAGCACGACGGTGGGACGGACGCGCTTCCCCCCTGCGTCGACGAGGTGCGTCGCGATCGCGTACAGGCGCTCCTCGCGCGAGGCGAGCTCGGCGGCGAGGCGTGTCTCGACGCGGGCGAGATCGTCCTCGACCGGCGCTGGCAGATGCGCGGTGGACGAGGAGGCGGCGCTGTGGGCGAGGGTCATCACCGGCGCGGACGCTCCGAATCAATTTGAAGCGTCACGGCTTGTCAAGAACGGTTGCCGGCGAGCGCCCGGAGCGGGGCCTTCAACACCTTTCCGGTGGGGCCCTTCGGCAGCTCTGGCAGAAAGACGATCTCGGCCGGGCGCTTGAAGTCGGCGAGACGCGACGCGCACCAGCGCGACACCGCCGCCGCGTCGACGGACATCTCCGGACGGGACGCGACGAAGGCCCACACCACCTCGCCGTAGAGAGGATCGGGTGCGCCCACCACCGCCGCCTCCGCGATCGCCGGATGACCGAGGAGGGTCTCCTCCGATGCCTCCGGGGCACGGAAGTAGCCTTGCATGACGTGCGGGCCCCGAAGAAGGATCTCGCCGACCGTGCCCGGGGGCACGTCGCGCTCGTCCGAATCGACGATGCGGAGGGGGGCGAGCGGCAGTCCGCACGAGCCCGGTCGCCGCCGCCCGTCGATCGGGTTGAAGGTCGCGCGGCACGTGCACTCGGTGAGCCCGTAGCCCTCGATGACCGGCACGCCGAAGCGGGACTCGAAGGCGAGCAGCAGCTCGGAGGGAACGGGCGCCGAGCCGATGAGAAGAAAGCGCAAACTTGCCCGCGCGACCGGAGGAGGAATCTCGGGCTCGGCCAGGAGCATCGCCAGCATGGTCGGCACGGTGCCTGCGGTGGTCGGCCGGTGACGCTCGACGCTCGCCCAGAAGCGGTCACGCCGGAAGCGGTCTGCCACCACCGTGCTGGCGCCGGCGAGAAGCGGCGTCAGGAGGCCGATCACGATCGCGTTCGCGTGGAAGAGCGGCATCACGGTGAGCACACGGTCTTGGGACGTGAGCGCGAGCCACTCGGCGATCCGCCCGGCGTTCCAGAGGAGGTTTCCGTGCGTGAGCGCGGCGCCCTTCGGCCGTCCGGTGGTGCCCGAGGTGTAGAGGATGAGGGCCGGGTCGTCGGGACGTGGCGCCGCGAGAGACGGTGCGGGATCGGCGGACGCGTCGAGCTCGGGACCGAGCACGGGCGGGGCGTGGGCGAGCGGGGCGAGCGCCGCGAGGCGCTCGGCGTCGGCCACCAGGACACGCGGCTCCGCGTCGGCGAGCAACCATTCCACCTCCGGGGCCGTCCAGCGGAGGTTGATCGGGACGGCCGCGGCGCCCACGGTGGCTGCGGCGAGGAACGTCTCGGCGCACGCGAGCGAGTTCGGGAGCAGGACGGCCACTCGGTCGCCGCGATGCACCCCGGCCGCTGCGAGTAGGCGGACACGCGCCGCGACGCGCCCCGCGAGCTCGTTCCCCGTCACCACCTCACCCGTCGCGTCGTCGATCAGCGCCGGTTCCGACCGGTGTGCGCGGGAGCGCACGAGCGCCGCCAGAGTGTCCATCGTCGGGAGTCTAGCCAAGCTCGGCCACGGCGGACAACGTTGCCTTTCCGCGACGGGGCGAATACTGTCCGGCGCATGGCGGAGCTCACGCCCGACCGGGTGCGCGCAGCGCTCCGCTCCGTGCTCTTTCCGGGCTTCCAGCGCGACATCGTGCAGCTCGGCATGCTGGGCGACGTCGTGATCGAGAACGGCACGGTACGCGTACCTCTCCGTCCCGGCACGGCCAAGCCCGAGATCCTCCGCCAGCTCACCGCCGAGATCGAGGCGGTGCTGGGTCGCGAGCCCGGCGTGGCGAAGGTCGACGTCCGCCTGGCGCGCGCGGAGGAGAGCGCCAGGCGGGATCCGTGGGCCGCGCGGGCAGCGCTGCCCGGTGTCGCACGCATCATCGCGGTGGCGAGCACCAAGGGTGGGGTGGGGAAGTCCACCGTGGCCGTCAACCTCGCGCTCGCACTGGCCGCCCGGGGGCAGCGGGTCGGGCTCATGGATGCCGACGTGTACGGTCCGAGCCTGCCCATCATGCTCGGCACCGAGGAGCGACCGAGCGTCACGCCGTCGCGGCGCATCCATCCCGTCCAGCGGTACGGGATCGCGTGCATGTCGATGGGCTTCTTTCTCGACGAGGGGTCGCCAGTCATCTGGCGCGGCCCGATCGTCATGGGAATCGTCCGGCAGTTCCTGCGCGACGTCGAGTGGGGCGCGCTCGACTGCCTGATCGTCGACATGCCCCCGGGCACGGGAGATGCGCAGCTGACCCTCGTGCAGCAGGTCCCCGTCACCGGGGGAGTGATCGTGACGACACCCCAGGACGTGGCCCTCCTGGACGTGGGCCGTGGCATGGCGATGTTCGCCCAGGTGAACACGCCCGTGCTGGGCGTGGTCGAGAACATGAGTGGCTACGTCTGCCCTCGCTGTGAGACCTTCGATCCGATCTTCGGGGAGGGCGGTGCGCGCGGGCTCGCGGAGCGGTTCGGCGTGCCGCTGCTGGCGAGCATTCCCCTCGTGCCCGCAGTCCGGGAGGGAGGAGACGGCGGCCGTCCGGTGGTGCTCGCCGACCCTGACGGGCCGGTGAGCCGACTCTTCCAGCAGCTGGCACAGCGAGTGATGGCGGCGGTGGATCAGCTCGCGGAGCAGGCGCCGGCGGCGAGCCCACCCAGCTGACCAGACACCATCCATTGCCCTCGCGGGGAGCCTCGGGCCCTACACCAAGAGGTGTGGCAGCGTCCCGTGTCGGCGTGAGGCAAACCGCGACAGCGCGCGCGGGCGATTTACAGCACTGCCCTCGTCGAGTATATGGGGCGCGCTTCCGCGCATGGACCCCACCATATGAGCAAGATCGCGATCGGCATCACGGGTATCGGAAACTGCGCGAGCAGTCTCCTGCAAGGGATCGAGTTCTATCGCGCTGCGGATCAGCAGACGGCGAAGGCGCACGTGGGCCTCATGCACTACGACGTCGGCGGCTACCGGCCGAGCGACATCGAGGTCGTGTGTGCCTTCGACGTCGACCAGCGCAAGGTCGGCCAGCCGGTGGACGTGGCCGCGCTCGCCCCGCCGAACAATACGCGGACGCTCTATCCGAAGCTGCCGCGCTCGCCGGTGATCGTGGAGATGGGCCCGGTGCTCGATGGCGTCGCGGAGCACATGCGCGAATATCCGCCCGAGCAGGCATTCGTGGTCGCGGAGCGCCGGCCCGCCGAGGTGGCCGAGGTGCTCCGCCGGAGCGGGGCGGAGATCCTCCTCAACTATCTGCCCGTCGGAAGCCAGCAGGCTACCGAACACTACGCCCGGGCCGCGTTGGAGGCGGGCGTTTCCTTCGTCAATTGCATCCCCGTCTTCATCGCCTCGGACCCGCAGTGGGCGGCCGAGTTCGAGCGGCGGCGGATCCCGATCGTCGGGGACGACGTCAAGTCGCAGCTGGGCGCGACCATCGTCCACCGCATGCTCGCGAAACTGTTCGACGATCGCGGCGTCGCGCTTGATCGGACCTACCAGCTGAACACGGGGGGCAACACCGACTTCCTGAACATGCTGAACCGCACCCGGACGAGCCTGAAGCGGCGCTCCAAGACGGAGGCGGTGCAGAGCGTGCTCCCGCGCCCCTTGCCGGCGTCGATGATCCACATCGGTCCGAGCGACTACGTCGCCTGGCAGCGCGACAACAAGGTCTGCTTCCTCCGCATGGAAGGGCGCGGCTTCGGCAACGCCCCGATCGAGCTCGAGCTGCGGCTCTCGGTCGAAGATAGTCCCAACTCCGCGGGCGTCGTGATCGACGCCATTCGCTGCTGCCGCGTCGCGCGCGATCGGGGACTCGGCGGTCCGTTGGTGAGCGTCTCGGCCTACCTCATGAAACACCCGCCGCAGCAGCTCGCCGACGATCTCGCGCGGGAGCACGTGGAGCGCTTCCTGCGCGGGGAGATCGAGCGCTAGGAGTGTCGCCGGCCTGCCGGCCGGGAACGGCCGCCGCCGCGGCCGGCGTGGTGGCCGTCGCGGTGGGGCTGGCAGCAGCGGCTCGTTCTCGGACGCGTTCACCCCGACGCGCTCACCGGAGCGCAGCTCGTCGTGAGCGTGCTTGCCGGCATGGCGTTCTGGTGCGGCTGGATCTTCCTCGCCGGTTGGCTCACGATCCTCGCCGGCACGCTCGACATCCTCGACGGCGGGGTGGCGCGCGGGGGCGGCCGCGCGAGCGCGCGCGGGGCGTTCCTCGATTCGGTCGCCGACCGGTGTGCCGAGTTCGCCATCTTCCTCGGTCTGGGAGCGTTCTTTCGCGGCAGCTGGGTCCAGCTCGCGGTGGCCATCGCTGCCTTCACGTCGCTCATGGTGAGCTACACGCGCGCCCGTGCCGAGGGACTCGGGCTCGCTCTGCAGCTCGGACGGGTGCAGCGCCCCGAGCGCTACGTCGTCATCGGCGTCGGGGGCTGGCTGTCCGGTCTCGTCGCGCACCTGGCGTGCCCGCTGCTCGGCAGACCGACGCACGCGGTGCTCGCCGCGGCGGTCGTCGTGCTCGCCGGCCTCTCGGCCTGGACCGCCCTTCGCCGTACGCAGGGGGCGGCACGCGCGCTCGCGGGTCCTTCGCCATCGTGAACCACGACGTGGAACCGGCGCCCGACGGCATCTGGCGACCCGTCGGATTTCTCCTCACCATGCTCGGTTTTGGTCTGCGGCTCGACACCCCTTGGCAGGCGCTCGGCGGGCTCCTGATCTTCGGCGGCGCGATGGCGGCCGGGGCCGGGCTGTGGCCGCTGGTCCGCCGGCGGAGGGTAGGCGCCGCTTTCGCCCGCTCCGCGGGCGAGGAATAATGCACGGTCGGCCCCAGGGCCGGGGAGGATCCGCCTGCGCGCCACGCTCCGCCTGACTGCCGGCATCGCCGTCTCACTCGGGTGCCTGTACTTCGCGACACGCGGCACCGACTGGGCGCGCGTGGGTGCCATCCTGCTTTCGGCCCGGCCCCTCTGGGTGGCTGCCGTGATGCTCGCCAGCCTGGTGGCCGTCTACGTGCGCGCGCAACGCTGGCGGGTGCTTCTCCGCCCGCTCGGCGACGTGCCGCTCTTCCCCGCTCTGTCCGCGACGGCGATCGGCTTCGGGGCGTCGGCCGTGTTGCCGTTTCGGATCGGCGAGCTGGTGCGGCCGGCGCTGCTCGGTCGCCAGGTCGGGGTGGGGATGAGCGCGGCGCTCTCGAGCGTGGTGCTCGAGCGCCTCTTCGACATGCTGCTCGTCGTCGCCTGCTTCGTCGTGGTGGCGCTCGTCTATCCGCTGCCGGCGGCCCTCCGCGACAGCGCCATCGTCCTCGCGGTCCTCGCGGTCCTGGGCTTCGTCGTGCTGCATGCGATGCAGCGCCGACGCACGGCCACCGAAACCTTCGTCGGGGGGCTCCTCGCACGCCTTCCGTCGTCCCTCGCCGCTCGGATCCGACCGCTCGTCGGCTCCTTCCTGGGGGGCCTCGGCGGGCTCGCGGACCGGTCCACGGTCGCGCTCGTCCTCGCCTACTCCGCATACCTCTGGGTGCTGATCCAGCTCACCTTTCTCTTCAGTTTCCTCGCGCTCGACATGCGCGTGCCGCTGGTGGCGGCGTCACTCGCCACCGTGGTGATCGTGGCGGCGTTCGTCTTCCTGCCGCAGGCGCCCGGCTTCATCGGTACCTGGCAAGCCGGCTGTGTCGTGGCGCTCGGCCTCTTCGGAGTGCCGCGTGACGAGGCGCTCGGCTACTCGTTGCTCACCTGGATCATCTCGATGGTGATGAACATCGGCGCGGCGGGTGTTTTCCTCGCATGGGAGGATCTGTCGCCGGGTCAGCTGCTCCGGCTGAGGGCGCGCGAGGCCCCCCCGGCGGGAGCGGAGGGGTAGCCGATGCGGCTCGACGGACGCACGGTGGTGGTTGGCCTGTCGGGAGGCATCGCGTGCTACAAGGCGTGCGAGGTCGTCCGTCTCCTGGTCGGCGCGGGCGCGCGCGTGCCGGTCATCATGACGGCGGGGGCGCAGCAGTTCGTGACCCCCCTCACCCTCCAGACGCTGTCGGGGCAGCCGGTGGCGACCGATACCTTCAACCTGACGCAGGAATCCGAGATCGGACACATCCGGCTCGCCGACGCCGCGGAGTGCCTGCTCATCGCGCCGGCGACCGCCAACGTGCTCGCCAAGCTGGCCACCGGGATCGCCGATGACCTGCTGACCACGGTCATGCTCGCGACGCGGGCACGTGTGGTGCTGGCGCCGGCGATGAACGTGCACATGTGGGAGCATCCGGTCGTCCAGGAGAACCTGGCGCGCCTCGTAGCCCGCGGCGCGCGCGTGGTGGGCCCCGCGACGGGCGCGCTCGCCTGCGGATACGAGGGGGCGGGCCGCCTGGCCGACCCGGCGGACATCTTCGAGGAGGTCTCGGCGGCGCTGGTTCCCCAGGATCTGGCCGGCGAGCACGTGCTCGTGTCGGCCGGGCCGACGCAGGAGCCGGTCGATCCCGTGCGCTACCTGTCGAATCGCTCGAGCGGCAAGATGGGCTACGCGCTCGCTCGTGTCGCGCGCCGTCGGGGTGCGGTGGTGACGCTGGTGAGCGGGCCGGTCGGGTTGCCGCCGCCGCCCGGGGTGCAGCTGGTGACGATCGCGACCGCGGCGGAGATGGCGGACGCCGTGGAGGCGGCGCTCGCGCCGGCGACCGTCGTCGTCATGTGTGCGGCGGTGGCCGACTACCGCCCGCGCCGCCCGTCGGCCCGCAAGATGAAGAAGACTCCGGGGACCCTGACGCTCGAGCTCGAGCCGACGCGGGACATCCTGGCCGGTCTCGGCGCCCGCAAGGGCCAGCGGCTGCTCGT
>VBLA01000189.1 GCA_005879245.1 Deltaproteobacteria bacterium | reverse complement strand
GCGTCGTGCGATCAGGGCCGCGCGAGACGGTCCCCCAGATCCCAGAGTGCCACGCGTCCCTGGGCGTCGCCCGACACGAGCAGCGGCCCGACCCAGGCGAGGCCCCAGACCGCCGCCTCGTGCCACGCGAGGGTCTCGACCACGACGCTGCCGTCGAAGAGACGGATGCCCCGGTCGAGGCCGGCGCTCGCGACCAGATGGCCGCCCGGCGCGACGGCCAGCCGGTAGAGCGCACCGGGGGCCTGCGCCCGGCCGATCACCGCTCCGGTCGCGACGTCCCACGCACGCACGACGCCGTCACCCCCGACGGACACGAGGTGATCGCCGGCGAAGGCGAGATTTTCCACGGCGCGCCGCGACTCGACGAGCAGGCGCGGGGGTCCCCCACTCACCAGATCGAACAGCGCGATCGGCCCGACCTCACTCCCGACGTCATCGGCCGCGAGCAGATGGGCGGCCGCGTCGTAGAACACCGTGGCCAGGATGCCTTTGCCGTCGGGTGACCAGCCGAGCGTCCGGACGACGCCGCGCAACGCGGGCAGCTCCCGCTGCACGCGGCCGCTGTCGGTGGCATGGACGACGAGCCGGTTCTCGAACGCGACCACGGCCTCACGCCCATCGGGGCTGACGGCGACGGCGTTGGCGGCGTCGGGGTGCGGCGGAGCGCCGCCGGGCACGGCGATGGGCGGGGGTGGCGCGAAGCCGAGGACGAACTCGGCACGGGGCATCCGCCACGCCGTGACCCCGCCGTCGACCACCGCGACGAGGACGGTCGAAGCGGCGGGCTCGACCGCCATCGCCGTGACCGGCTGGTGGAACGTGAGCACGCAGCGCGGCAGACGGTCGGCCGGGCCCGGGCGCGGGGCAGGCGGCACACAGCCGTCGAGAGGGACCTCGGCCGCCCCCGCCGCGCCCGTGTCGACGGGGAGGACGAAGTGCATCTCGATCGGCTGGCCTTCGCGCGTGAGCTGCACGTGGGCAGCCACCTCGCGGCCGGCGAGCGGCGGGCCGCCCGCCTCGAGTGCGTCATCGCGGACCACGAGCGGGAGCTGGTGTCGCCCGTCCGCCAGATTCAGGGTGACAGTGCCCGTCACGCCCGTGAGGGGGAGCGGTCGCCTCCAGACGTCGGTCAGGTAGACCCGCAGGCGACCCTCGGGTGCGGCCACGGCCTCCAGGTGCAGCATGCCGACCATGGCGACCACGCCGCCGTGGTGCGGCGTGTGGTCGTGGATCCCGGGTCTGCCTTCGGGCGAGCCGAGTGGGACGATGCGCGTCACGATGAGGTCGTTCCCCTCCTGCTCGAGGCCGAAGCGGACCCGCGTGCCCGGGCGGGCGGCGGCCAGGACCTGCGGCGAGCGGACGGAGAAGCCCATGGTCATCGCGCCCATGAGCCCTGGGATGTCGTCGTGACTGATCGTCACGCGCTCAGCCTTCTCGTCGACGGCGACCACGTCGCCCATGCCCGTGTACTCGACGGCGCCGCCGCAGCCGATCGCGAGCCAGAGGAGGGTGGCTGCGTGGCGCGCGCTCAGGGCTGGAACTCGTGCGGCATCGGCAACACGCCGAGGAGCGCACTCAGGAGGAGGACGGCGACGCCGAGCGCCACCTCGACACGTACCGTGCGCCGGAGCTTGCCCGCCGCCTCCGCGCGTCCGTCGACGAGGGCGGGGACGTGCCGGAAGTGATTCAGTGCACCGAGCCCGAGCAGCGCCACCACCACCGCGAGCTTCGCCAGCAGCGCCCGGCCATAGGGCGTGTCGAAGAGCCGCTCGAGGCTCGGGACGTGGAGGAACGCGGCGTAGATTCCCGCGGGCACCACCAGCGCCAGTGCGCCGGTGGCGAGGGCCCGCACCCGCAGGGCATCGCGCGCCGTCGGATCGTCTCGCCCGAGCGCGAGCTGGACGAGGCTACCGAGCCACGCCGACCCGGCCAGGAGATGCAGCCAGTCGATCACCGCCGCGAGCGGGCCATGGGCTCCTGCGTGCCCCTGGAAGCTCCTGGCGAGGAGCCAGACAGCCCCGAGCGCCGCGAGGAGGGGCCACCGCGGACGCCTCGCCCCCAGCGCCGCCGCCAGGACGGCGAGGCCGAGCGCACGAACGATCCAGAGACGTCCCCAGCGCGTCGCGGGGAGCTCGACGAGCACGGCGCCGGCTCCGATGCCCGCTACTTCGCGCATGCGGAGAGTCGTCAAGATGAACTCGCCGAGGAGCGCCAGCACGAGCAGCGCGACGGCGGCACGCAGGGCACGCGCGCCTGCCCCGGAGGGCTCCGCGACCAGGCTCGCATAGGCGAGGCCGCCCGTGAGCGTGGCGGTGGCGGCGAGATCGAGCCACCCCACCCCCGCGAGGAGGGCGTTCATGAGCGAGGCTTTTTCACCGAGAAGGTGAAGTGTCCCTCCGTCGGATGCGTGTCCACCGAAACGACCGCCCAGTGGACGGTGTACTCGCCCGGTGCGAGCGACGGCAGCGCGACGCGGAGAACATCCGGCGCCGGATGCTCCGGCGCCGGTGTGTCGACGCGCTGGCCAGCCGCGTCCATGACCTCGAGCCGGCAGAATGCCGGCTCGATCGGCTCCGTGAAGTGCAGCTGCACCGCCGACGGCGGTGAGTCGACGCTCGAGCCGACGCGCGGCTCGGCGTGGTCGAGGAAGGCATGGGCGTGGGTCGGCGGCGGCCGCAAGAGCAGCAGACCCACGAGCATGACCCAGATCGGAACGCGCCAGCTCATAGCGCAGAACCGCCCGGCAGGCCGCTCGGAGGTTGCATCCCCCCGATCAACTGCCAGCGCGTCCACGGCAAGATGTCATCGATGAAGAGATCGACGATCCAGATGATCCCCCAGTCGAGCTCCTGGTGCGCGCGGTCGTTCAGCGGGAAACGTCCCGCGACACCGAGCTCGACGTAGCGGTCCATGTAGACGACTCCTGGCGTCGCGAAGGCTTTCGTATGGCCGTGGTCTGCTCCGTTGACGCCGTGCTCGAAGTTGAACTCGGTGTCGGCGATGAGGTTGCTGAGGGGCCAGCGGAGCCCGAGATCTCGGACGAAGGACTGCAGGTACGGGACGCTGTACTCGACTGCGACGTTGTGCGCGAAGGTGGTCGTGCGGTCATGGTCGGTCGAGACCTCGAACCCCGCGTCACCCTGCAGCGCAAGGGGGCGAAGGTACTTGACCGCGGACGGGAGGTCGCCCAGGCCCTTGCCGTAGAGGAGGAACGGCTTGAACGCCCAGTCCGGCTCGGCGCCCACGTTCTGGGTACCCGTCGGGGCGGATGCCTCGAGCGCGATCGAGGCGATCGCCTCGCGTGCCGGGTTGATGAAGAACGCGTACTTCGGCGAGATGCTGAGGTTGTTGAAGCCGTCCTCGTGCAGCTCGCCGGGACCCTTGGGATCGGTGGTGTCCCATTCCGAATCGAGCGTCAAGCTGAACCGATCCGAGATCTTCTTCTCGAGCCCGAACCCGACGCTCAACGCGCTCCCGTCGCGGGAGTGATCCCACTCGGGCCGCGCGATGACGAACTCGTTCTTCGGATTCACGTCCTCGGTGATGAAGGGCTCGATGAAAGCCCGCTCTCCGACGACTCCGTGGGCGTGGGCCTCGACTGCGGTAATTGCGCAGAGGAACCCTCCCACGGCGCTGGCGCGCCATCGCATCATGTATCCCTCCCGGCCCGCCGCGCAGCGGCGAGACCCATCCATGGTGGGTTGGTTGGCTGTCCTACGACAGCCTGGGAGGTTCGCCGGGTGGCGCGGGCACGAAGAGCGAGCACAGCGTTGGGGCCCTCGCGAGCGATGGGCCCCAAACGATCACCGGCTGAACGTCGAGGGCGACGGGCATCACACCCCGCACGACGGGCACGGCGATGGCGACCTCTGCCGCGGGACCGCAGGCACCGCGGAGCCCTGGGGCGCTACTCCCATGGCACGGCAGGCTCCGGCCGTGATGGCAGCCGAGCTTCCGGACGTGCATGGGACAGCCCGGCCGGCAGCGCTCGCCACCGCGACGGGGAGCGGTCGCTGCCAGGCTCGAGAGCAAGGCCAGAACGACCACCAACGAGCAGGCACGCCTGCCGGATCCGGGCACTCGAGAACATCTAGCTTGCAGGCGCCGCGTGTTCAAGGCGACGCCTCGCCCGGCCGCTACGGGAAATGGAACCGCGTACCATGGCGATTCGGCCGGAGGCTCCCCCCCACCCGCGACAGGAGACCGCCAACCTCGCAGGTAAAGGTGACGTCCAGCCGACCCGCGCCGGCCTGGGGAAGCACCGGATCGCGGAGCTTCACCTCGAGAAAATAGGTGAGAGGATTCTTGCGGAGGACTTGCACACCGATCGCGGCTGCGCCGTCGGCGCTCATGCCGACGAAAGCCTTCTTCCCGCGCGCCGGAAGCCCACCCGGGAGGTTGACGACCGCGACCACGGTATCGCCCGCGTGCACCCGGACGACCGCGGGCTGGTTCGGGAAGTCGGCCGTCTCGGTCGAGCCGGGTGCGAAGATCGTGCGCAGCTTCAGCATCTGCGCGGTGACCTCCCCGCGAGCGGCGGGCCGAGGCCGCTCTCGGGAACGGCGCCCACCATCGTGAACTGGGTGACGCTCTGGTCCGTGGGGCAGGGGATGACGGCCGTGTTGCCCTTCGCCGGAATCGGGACGCCTTCGAGCATCATGGTCCCCGCCATGGCGAGGCCCGTCGTGAGCGTCATGGCGACGCTGGCCGGTGTCCCACCCAGCGTGATCGTGACGGGCACGGAGACGACGAGATCGCCGACGTTCGTCATGCGTGCGTTGAAGACCGCCGGCAAGGCGAGTGTGCCGTTCACCCCGTCGACCGTGAAGCTCCGGGGCGGGACCGCACTCATGTCGAACTGGGCGGCGCCCGCCTGCGGGTCAGGGTTGTACTTGATGACGAACTGGTCCGAGGGACCGGGCGGCGCGGCGGTGACCGAGATGCCGCCATCGGGTGCGTCGATCTCGATCGGCTCGAATGCGCACGTGCTTGGGCAGACGGGAATAACGTGGGCGCTCGCGACGGCCGCCGCGAGCAGGATCGGGAGCGCCAACCGGGCGCTGCACCACGCGGACATGCGTGCTACCCTACGGACGGGCGCGTCGCGGAGCAAGTACGATCTGCTCAGCGGCGCTTCAGCGAGCGTACGTACGCCACGAGGTCCCAGAGCGCGTGCGGATCCTCTATGGCAGCCGCGTAGGATGGCATCGGCGTGCCGTCGAGACCGGTCACGAGCGTGCGGTAGATGTCGTCGGGCGCCGAGCCGCCCTTGAATCGTCGCGGGTACCGCAGGTCGGCGGGTCGGATCGGGAGCCCCACATCGTCCCGGAGCGCGTTCGCGGAGGTTCCGTCGCCACGTCCGCGATCGCCATGGCAGGCCGCACAGCCCGCCTCCTCGTAGACCCGACGCCCCCGCGCCGCTGCGGCCGCATTCAGCTCCGGCGCCTCCGCGATCGTGACGGGCGCGGGCTGCGCGGATTCGAACCCGGGATAGAAGCGCTTCACGGCCACGACTGCCAGCTGGCGCTCCCCCGTCGTGAGGCTGCGGAAGGACGGCATGTAGCCCGGAATGCCGCGCTCGACGGTGCGCAGCAGGTCGTCGTCGGTGGGAAGCTGACCGCTGGGCGTCGAGCGGAGCTTGAAGCGGCCGCGCGTGAAGTCGCGGGGACGCGGCGACCGGTACTTGTTGATGGAGAAGGCCGCGGGGCCGTCGCCCCGGCCGTCCTTTCCGTGGCACCAGGAGCAGGCGTGGTTGTAGACCGCCGTCGCTGGATCGCCGGCCGCCGAACCCGCGAGGCCGGAGACGAGCAGGAGCGCCGCGCCGATCCGCATCTCAGAACGCCAGATCGAAGCCGAGGAACATCCCGTTCCGCCACGCACCGAACGGATGCGATCCCCCGGGCGTCAGGTTGATGCTGTCGCGCAGCGAGAGCGCGAGGAGCGCCGGCGCCGGCACTCTGGCGAGGTCGTCACCCTCGAAGACGTACCAGCGCATCTGGAGGTGGAGAACCTGCGACTGGCGCGGACCCGGCTCGAAGATCACGTCGCTCTTGAAGCCGCCTGCCTTCATCCAGTCATAGCGCACCGACGGCACGAGGCTGTGGGTCAGGCGGTAGTCGGCCTCGGCCGTCAGCCCCTGTGCGCGGCGCTCGAAGCGTCCGGCCAGGCGGTGGGGCACTTCGAAGACCCGGTCAAGCATGTAGGCACCGTACAGGTCCCAGGGGCCACACCGGAGGTTGGCGCCGATGCCCTCGCGCCAGACGTCGAGGTCTTCATGAGCGGCGATGAAGCCGCGCCCCGGGGGTGGCGGCGGGGTGTGGCGGGGTTGCACTTCCGCGGACCCGAGCGGGGGCTCGGCCAACTGCGCCGCCGCGCCCGGGAAAATCGGCGGGAGCGGCGTAGGAGCGAGGTAGAAGACGCGGTACGCGTTCCGG
>VBLA01000188.1 GCA_005879245.1 Deltaproteobacteria bacterium | reverse complement strand
ATGCTGATCCGCCCCCCCTCGTACTCGTGCTCGGCCAGGCGGACCCGCTCGACTCGGGCCACGCCGGGGACGGCGAGGAGCCGCGCGCCCAGGTCCTCGTGGACGGGCGACTCGATCCATCCCGTGGTCGCCGTCGAGGCGACCACGAGGTCGGCGCGTACCTGGTGGTGGATGAAATCGAGCACGGAGGCCTCGAAGCTCCGCGCCAGCGTGCCCGCCATGATCATGAGGCCGAGGCCGAGGGCGAGGACGCCGCCGGCGAGGGCGAGCTCTGGCGGGATGTCGGCGAGCCGCTCGACGGCGAGCCGCCCGCGCCCGCGAAGCGGCCGCAGCACGACGGCGCTCACCAGCCGCGCCTCGCGCACGAAGAGCACGACGAGGAAGAAGTCCGTGGCGAGCGCAGCGAGGTTGCCACCCCAGGGCGAATCGAAGTGGATCTCGGCCACGAGGCCGACGGCCGTCAGGACGAGTGCGGCGGCGAGGGCGCCCGGCGCGGATGAGCGACGGTCCTCCGGCGGGCCGGCGCGGCGCACGGCGGCGAGCGGTGCGACCCGCACGGCCGCACGCGCGGGCGTGAAGCCGGCGAGCAGGGCGGCCCCGACGCCAGCGGCGGCGCCCAGCGCGAGGGTCGTCGGCGAGACGTCGAGCCCGGCGGTGAAGAACCGCATCGCGAAGACGAGCTCGGCCGACTCGCGCACCGTCGGGAGGAGGAGCCGGGCGAGGCCGAGGCCGAGTGGCACGCCGACCAGGGTGCCGCCGACGCCGACCACGAGTGCCTCGCCGAGAAAGAGGCGCAGCAAGTGACGTCGCTCGGCGCCGATGCAGCGGAGGAGCCCGATCTCGCGGCGCCGTGCTCGCACCGAGGTGGCCACCGCGCTCCCGATGACGAAGAGTGCGGCGAGGAGCGCGAGGCCCGACACGCCGGAGAGCAGCATCCTCGACGCGGACGCCCGGCCGGAGCGTCACGTCGACCTGGTCGACCAGCCGCTCCCTTGCGAGCACGAGCTGGGCTCCGACCACGTCCATGAGGACCAGGTTCCCGCCGAAGGCGCGACCGACGCCGCCGGCCGGAAGGATGCCCCGCACCGTGAAGATCTGGATACCGGCTGGCGCACGAAGCCTCACCTGCGCCCCGACGCCGATGCCGAGGCGCGCCGCGAACGTGTCGGTCAGGATGATGCTCCGCGGGTCGACGAGGAAGGACAGGGGGTCGTCGACGACCCGGTCGCCAGCCCGGACGAGGTGCAGGGTCCGGATGGCGTGCCCGTCGGTCACGTCGGCGGCGAAGACCGCGAGCGCTTCCCCCGCGGCCGGCGGGTCGACGGCGAAGAAGGTGGCGGTCACGATCGGGACGGCATGATCCACGCCGGGCACGGCCCGCACGCGATCGGCGACCGCCTCGGCGAAGGGACCGGCGCCCCGGACCTGGAGGGCCGCCGTGCCGGCCAGGTCCTCGATCGCATCGGTGAAGGCTGCGAGCGTGCTCGCGTTGATCACCCGGATCGCCACGACGAGCGCCACGCCGCAGGCCACCCCGCCGGCGGTCAGCGCCACGCGGATACCCTGGCTCCGGAGGTGGCGGCGGGCGAGGAGGAGGAGCGCCGCCATGAGGCCGAGTATGGCGGGGTGCGCGGTCTTGCGCCAGATCGGCCACGTCTGCTACGCGGCGGGCGTGGCCGTCGCCCGGGTGAGCGAAATTCGCGCGTCTTCCCCCGAAGGCTTCCGCGAGGCGGTCGAGGAGGGCATCCGGCGCGCCGCGCGGACCCTCCGCGGCATCACCGGCCTGGAGGTGGTCGGGAAGCGCGTCAAGGTGGAGCGCGGACAGATCGTCGAGTACCGGGTCGACATGAAGATCATCTTCGTCCTCGAGTGAGGAGCGACTAGCATGGCAGTGGCACGCATCACGCAGGTCATCGGGGCCTCGCCGCACAGCTGGGAGGACGCGATCCGCAATGCCCTCGAGCGGGCCAACAAGACGCTGCGTGGCATCACCGGCATCGAGGTGCTGAAAGAGAACGCCGCGGTGGAGAGCGGGAAGATCGCCGAGTATCGGGCCACCGTGCAGGTCACGTTCGTGCTCGAGGGCACCTGAGGCGGCGGTGAGCGCGTATCAGGCTGCCGGCGATCGGATGTCCGCGCTCGACGCGGCCTTCCTCTACCTCGAGCGGAGCGGTCAGCTCCTGCACGTGGCGGGCATCTACACCGTCGAGGGGCGGCTCGACTTCGAGCAGCTGATGCGCGACCTCGACGCGCGCCTCCACTTGATCCCCCGCTACACGCAGCGCGTGGTCCCCGTGCCGCTCAGCCTCGCGCATCCCACCTGGGAGCCCGATCCCGCTTTCGACATCCATCATCACGTGCTGTCCCATACGCTGAAGCCGCCCGGCGACGATGCCCAGCTGGCGAAGCTGGCGGCCCGGATCTTCGCACAGCCGCTCACTCGCGCCCGGCCGCTCTGGGAAGTGCACCTGATCGACGGGTATCGCGGCGACCGGAGCGCGCTCGTCTGCAAGGTGCATCATTGCATGATCGATGGGGTGAGCGGCGTTCAGATCCTGAACGTGATGTTCGATCCGAGCCCGAAGCCGGCACCCGTGCCGCGCCCCGAGGTCGTTCTCGAGGCGCCGCCGCTGCCCTCCAGCTCGACCCGGCTCATCCGCGGCGCGCGGCACACCGTGATGGGTGGGCTTCACACCGCCCGCGCGGTCGCGAACCTCCTCCGGAAGCCGCGGCGCGCGCTCGCCGAGATCGGTGCAGCCACCGACGCCGTGATGGAGCTCGGTCGGATCGTTCTCGGCCCGAAGCCCTCGACGCCATTCAACGGCCACGTCGGTGTGCTCCGCAACCTGACGTGGACGGGCTTCTCGCTGAACCAGGTGAAGGCGATCAAGAACCGGCTCGGCGGGACCGTGAACGACGTCATCCTCGCCACCATCACCGCCGCCCTGCGCGCCTACCTGGTCGGACACGGTCACCGCCCGGACCGGATGGAGCTGCGGGCCATGGTCCCGGTCAACGTGCGGTCACCGAACGAGCATCTGAAGCTCGGGAACCGCGTCTCCATGATGATGGCGCCGCTGCCGATCGGCATCCTCGACCCGGTCGAGCGTCTCCATCAGGTGCGGACCGCGATGGCGCTGCTCAAGGAGAGCGGGCAGGCCGGGCGCATGAACCGCATGATCGAGCTGATCGACGTGTTGCCGCCGACCTTGCAACGGGTGGTGGCGCAGCTCCAGATGGCGGCGGCGCCGATCAACACCATCTGTACGAACGTTCCCGGTCCGCCGGTCTCGATCTACGTCCAGGGGAAGCGCCTGGGGACGCTGGTTCCGCTCGTCCCGCTCGCGCAGGGTGTCGGCCTGGCGTTTGCGATCCTCAGCTACGCGGACACGCTGACCATCGGGATCACCGCCGACGCGGCGCTCGTGCCGGACTGCGATCGGTTCGCGGAGCTTCTGCAGAGCGGGCTGGAGGAGCTGCGGCTCGTCGCAGGCGTCGAGCATCCCGAGCCTCGAGGCTCCGTCCGTCCCGAGCGGCAGCGGCGGATTCAGGCGGTCCCGAGCCAGGTCGCGTGAGTTCGACCGGTTCGATTGCCTGACCGATCGGTTTATAGTAACGGTCAGCGCGCTTTCATGTACGATCTCGCGGTCTTCGCGGCGCTCGACTTCGAGCGGCGAGCCGTCATTGACGGCCTCCGCTCCGTGGCGCCCGCTGGGCGACCCCGAACCTGGCGGGGTTACACGGCCGACGGGGCCTCGTGTCTCGTCGTGCAGACGGGTATCGGTCCCATCCGGGCGCGGAGCGCCGCCGAAGCAGCGCCCCCGGCGGGAGCCTACCTCATGTGTGGCTGCGCGGGTGCGCTCGCTCCGTCGCTGGCGCCCGGCGATCTGGTGGTTGCAGACCGTGTCGATCCGCTGGACGGAGAGGGATCGCCGCTCGTGGGGTTGCCGGCCGAGACGGAGCCGCTCGTCGCGTGGGCGAGCGCCCGGGGCTTTTCGCTCCACGTCGGACCGGTCGCCTCGAGCTCGAGCGTGCTGACCTCGGCGTCGGCCAAGACATCGGCCGCCCGCGCCGGAGCGCTCGTCGTCGAGATGGAGAGCAGCGCCGTGGCCGCGGTTGCCCACGCCCGGAGAATCCCGTTCATCGGCATCCGCGTGGTGCTCGACGTCGCGGGACAGTCGGTGCCGGCGGCGCTCCTGCGCGCCGGGGGGATCGTCGACGAGGCGTCGGGTCGGCTCCGACCCGCGCGTGCCGTCGCGCGCCTGGCGCCGCGCCCCTGGCTCTGGCGGCACTGTGCCCGGCTGGCACGGCAGCAGCGCCTGGCCGATCGGGAGCTCCGTGCCCTGCTCGCCGCCCTTTTCGGCGAGGGTGGCTCGGGCGCGCTCGGGGTGGCGTCTGCGGTACGGCGGGCGGCCACGAGCTGAAAGAGGGGAGGGATCGAATGCGATATCCGCTGCACATCGCGACCGACATGATCCGGTGGCAGATGAGGAACTGGTGGGCGGGCAACAAACGCGTGCCCGTCGTCCTCATGCTCGAGCCGCTCCATACCTGCAACCTAGCCTGTCTCGGGTGCTCGCCCGAACGGTACACGGGTGAGCTGAAGGATCGGCTCCCGCTCTCGCAGTGCTTCCAGGCGGCGGACGAGTGCGGGGCGCCCGTCGTGTCGGTGTGCGGCGGCGAGCCGACCATCTACCCGGAGATCGTCGAGCTCGTCGACGGGCTCATCGCGCGGAAGAAGCACGTCATCATGTGCACCAACGCCATCCTCCTCGACCGCTTCTACCGGAAGGCGAAACCCCACCGGCGACTCTCGATCAACGTGCACCTGGACGGCATGCGCCAGACGCACGACTACGTCGTCGATCGGGCGGGCGTCTTCGACAAGGCGGTCGACATGATCCGGGAGGGCAA
>VBLA01000187.1 GCA_005879245.1 Deltaproteobacteria bacterium | reverse complement strand
AATCTGACGCTCGCCCCTTGCAGTCTCTTTAGCAGAGGGTCGACGACGCGAGAATATGGGTGGCGAGCCGCCAGAGCGTCTCGCGAATAGGCGCGCATTGGCTGCCTGGTGCGGCCCCAGCCGGCGAGGTGCCGGGGGGCCCTTCTTCACAGATATCGCCCATCCCCGTCCCGCACAGAAAGTGACACAAGGGTGCTGGGTTTCGGTAAGGATTCAAGAGGCGATGCGTGCCTCTGATCTTGAGAGGCATCGATCGCAAGCCGGACGTCGAGCCCGAACCGCTGCTACTCTAGGTTGTAGAGCCGCGCCGCGTTCCCGTACACGATCTTCCGCCGCTCCTCGCTCGGTATCTTCCCGAAGTGCTCGGCCGCGACGTCGCGTGAGTGCGGCCATGTCGAGTCGCTGTGCGGGTAGTCGGTCGACCAGAGCATGTTCTCGAGCCCGATCTCGTGCCGCAGCAGCACGCCCGGGTGGTCCTCGATGAAGGTGGCGTGCCCCTGGCGGTACCAGTAGACGCTCGGCTTCTCGGTGATGATCGAATGCGTCCAGAACCGATGCTTCTTGAAGGTCCCGTCCATGCGCTCGAGGAAGTAGGGGATCCAGCCGACCCCGGTCTCGACCACGATGAAGTTGAAGCCGGGGTGGCGCTCGCAGATGCCGCAGAAGATGAGCTGGGCGATGAGCTCGCTGATCCCCATGGGTGCCAGGGAAATGAACGCCTCGCGCACGCCCGGCGTGGGATCGAACAGGCGCGCCATCTGCATGCTGCGCGGGCCCTGGATGTGGAAGGAGAGCGGGATGCCGGCGCCCTCGATCTCGCTCCACAAGGGCTCCCACACCGGATCGCTGTAGTGGGGCGCCCCGATGTTGTCGGGGAAGGCGTCGACCTGCACGCCGCGCGCGCCCTTTGCGGCGACCCGTTTCAGCTCGTCGATCGCCTCCTCGACGGTGTTGATCGGGAGGACGGGTACCCCGACGAGCCGCCCGCCGCTGGCTCGCTCGAGCTCGAAGAGCCAGTCGTTGTAGTGCCCGATGCACCAGTGCCGGAGCTCCGGGTCGCTGTAGGACATCGGCCCGCCGCCGTAGAGGACGTCGACCCAAATCCCGTCCTGGTCCATGTCGGCGAGGCGGGCCTCCGGGTCCCACGAGCCGGGGCGCATCTCCTTGTAGGCGATGCGCATCTTGTAGTCCCGGTACTCGCGGCCGGCCATCGTCGAGAGGCCGGCGACCGGCGAGACCCGGCCGTCGACCACCCATACGTCGCCGTCCGGGGTGGACTCGACGCGCGGGACGCGGTCCCGGAGGCGTGCCGGCGCCTCGCGCTGCCAGAGGTCCGGCGGCGGGTTCACGTGGGAGTCGGCGGAGACGATCTTCTCGTTCATCGGATTAGACTCCACTCAGCGGGGTGCCCGGCGCGGGATGCCAGAGCGTCTCGCGCCAGCCGGTGACGAACTCGCGCGCTCGCCGGCGCCAGGCCGCGAAGCCCGGATCCGCGAGCCGGTGCTCCAGGTAGCCCCGATACGCGTCGAGGCCCGGGGCGGCCCAGAGGACGACGACCTCGGTGTCGGTCATGAGACCTTCGAACGCCCCGACCACCTCGAGCCCGAGCCGGCGAAGGACGGGGAGCCATTCACGCTCCATCGCGGCGAGGTAGTCGGACGCCGCCCCCGCGCGCACCGCGGACACCTCCTGCAGGAAGAGGACGCCGCGCACCGCGCGCCCGAGGAGATCGTCGAGCGACGGCGACCAGGGCGCCGGGACGAGCATGCGATCGACGCCGCCGCTGCGGTACTGGAGGGCACGAGACCACCAGTCGGCGAGATGGGCGTTCGCCTCGCGGTGGATGTAGGAGCGGTCGAGCATGCCGTACCAGTCCTCGAGCGTGAGCTCCCAGAGGTTCACGACTTCGGGCCAGTTGCCGGTGGCGCCGACCGACGCCCAGGTGCCGACCAGACGGTTCCCGCCGCGGCCGGGGCGGGTGGCGGCCCACTCCTTGGTCATCTCCATGTAGCCCTGGGCACCGGCCCCGACGATGTGGATGATCTCGTGCATGTAGAGGCGGCTCGCGCCGGGGGCCATGGATGCCTTCGCGTTACCACGCGTCTCTGCGCGGCGACAAGACCAGGGTGGTCGATGTCCGGCGGGCGAGGTAAGGCTTCGTCGCCACCTGTCGGACTGGAGGGTGAGCGTGGACTCGCGCGGCAGGACGCCGAGCTCGCGGTTTGCCTGACCGGCCAGCCAGCGGTGAAGGTCGCCCCCTACCTCCGATAGGACGGCACGGTTGTTCTGCGTTTTACCTCGGGATATTGTGCCCACCGATGTGGACACAGGAGGCGACATGCCGAGGGTGGGCGTCCGCGAGCTGAAGCAGCGTGCGAGCCAGGTCCTGCGCAGGGTGCGCGAGCGAGGCGAGGAGGTGGAAGTCACGTTCCGCGGGCAGGTCATCGCCCGTCTTGTCCCCGTGGCACGGGTGACCCCGTCCACGCGGGGCAAGCATGCGGTTTGGAGCGAGATAGACCGGGTCGCTCACCAGATCGGTGCTCGGTGGCCCAAGGGTGTGAGTGCTGCGCGCGCCGTTCGCGAGGCGCGCCGTGGCTGATGCGGTGGTTGATGCCAGTGTCTGGGTCAGCCGCCTCGTCCCCAGCGACGTCAATCACAAGGCGACCGTCGACTGGTTCGAACGGCGAGGCGAAGAGGGCAGCCTGCTGATCGTGCCAGCGGTCATGCCCCCCGAAGTGTCAGGAGCGATCGCGCGACGGACACGAGACAGGAAGCTGGCACGCCGCGCCATCGAACGCCTGCTACGGCTGCCGACCCTGCGCATTGTGACGGTGGACCGGCGCCTTGCCGAGCACGCCGCCTCCCTCGCCGCCGATCTCCGGTTGCGTGGGGCGGACGCGACGTATGTCGCCGTGGCCGATCGCCTGCATCTTCCTCTGGTGACCTGGGACCGCGAACAGCGCGAGCGAGCGAAAGAAGCCGTCAGGACGGTGACAGCCACATAGTGTTACGTCCGGCAACCGCGCGCACCGACACCAGGAGGGGAGTTCACGCTCGAAGTCAGACATCGCCGGGCTACCTCCGATAGGACGGGGGCGTCGGAGGAGCGTAGCTCCCATCAGGGCTCCTCGAGGTCTGCCGGGTGCGCACCGCCTCGACCACCTGCCGGACAGCCTCGACCACGAGTTCCGGCTGATCCTGCTGAATGTAGTGCCCGCTCTGCGTGGCAGTGACCTGTCGCGCCCCCGGCAGAAGCCTGGCCAGATCGTTCTGCGCTCCCGTCCATGCCGACTCAGCGGCATTAGAAAACTCGAGTGACAGGTCGGGTGGGAAGTCGAACGGGAGGCCTTTGGACAGCACGACCAGCGGCATCGGGCGCAGTGGCGTGACCGCCGCCGCATGGCGCACTTGAGCCAAGGTCGCGTCGAAGGCCATGATCTCGAGACCCCGATAGGACAGGAGCTCTGGCGGCGTTTGCATGTTCAAGTTGTCGTAGACCGTCCACTGCTCCGGCGTCAGCCGCGTCTTGACGCCTTCCGCCAAGGCATCCACGAGGACGAGCCCGACCACCAGTCGAGGACGCAGGCTGGCATAGAGGCGCACGATCAGGCCCCCGAACGAATGACCGACCAGGACATACGGGCCGCGCTCGCCCGCCGCCTGCACCAGCGCGTGCAGGTCGAGGCTGGCCTCCCTCGCCGTCCGAGGCATGGGGACGGGATCGCTGCGGCTCGGATGGAGGCCGTCGTTGAGGACGGTCGCCGTCCCTGGACGATCGTAGGCGCAGACGCGCGTGAAGGCCGCGACCGCCGGCAACACCATCAGCCGAGGTGCGTCGGGATGGGCGAAGTCATCGCTCCAGACATCGGCGCGGGTGCGAAAGCCGGATTCGAGCACCACCGTCGGTCTCCCTGCACCAGCGCACTCGAGATGGAGTCGGCGGCCGCCGCCGATGTCGACGAGACCGGCAAAGGTCCCGGGTGCCACGCCCAGCGCGCGTGAGGAGGCGCCTCGGGCACAGGCTCCCGCGGCCGCGAGGAGCAGGTGCGGCGGTGCCGATTCTCGACCTGCTTGGTCGGTCCGGTGCATAGTAACATCAGCGCTCCCGGCCAGGAATGTGGAGGCAGGTCGGTCGGATTTCGCTTGACGAGGACTCCCTCGTCTTGCGAGTGCAGATCTGAGAGGAGGCCCGCTCGATGCCATCCGAACTCGACGTCCTCGAGGCGATTCACACCGCCCGCATGCTTCGCGTCCTCAAGCCTGATCCCATACCCGACGAGATGATCCAGCGAATCCTCGAAGCGGCGATTTGCGCCCCGTCCGCCGGCAACGCGCAGCAATGGATCTTCATCGCGGTCGAGGATGCAGCCCAGCGCCGACGGCTTGGCGAATCGTACCGCAAGGCCTCGGCGAGCGTGCGCGCCTTCTACCTGGCGCAGGGTCCCCCGGCGCACATGACCGAAGCGGAGTTTGGGCGGTTCA
>VBLA01000186.1 GCA_005879245.1 Deltaproteobacteria bacterium | reverse complement strand
GCTCAGCACTTTTCGACAAGATCGGCTGCGTCACTTGTCACGTGCGGACATTGAGAACGGCACCCGCAGGGACGAAGATCAACGGGGATACCTTTACGATTCCGGCCGCGCTAGGTGAAAAGACGTTCCATCCCTTCGGAGATTTCCTGCTACACAATGTCGGGACCGGCGATGGGATCGTCATGGTGATGCAGGAGCACTACGGGCGGAATGCCTATCAGATCACGTGGGAGGAATTGAGGCTCGACAAATTCCGTAGCTCCGAGAACAAGATACGCACAGCACCGCTATGGGGCGTCCGCGTGCGCCCGCGGTTGATGCACGATGGAGCGCCGTTAACGCTTCGCGGCGCCACAGTGCGACATCGAGGCGAAGCGAGCCGCGTGACGCGGCGCTTTGAAGGCCTAGGACCCGCTGATCAGAAAGCCATCATCGAATTCTTGAAGTCGCTATGAAGCGAGACTGACTCGACAAACCGTGATGGGAGAGAGTGGCGTCCAACCGCCGGGCCCGCTGTAGTCCTCTCCGCCGAAGATGTTCGGGCGCGACTCGACGCGGTCGCCATCCGGGAGGAGGAAGTCCCTGCCAGCGAAAATGTTGTGGTGCGACCGCGCGTGGCCCTCCGACACGGAGCCTACGTCGCCTGACATTTCGTCAGTCAAGTGCCGGCGGGCGCCGCTTCGCCGGACGCGGACCGGCGCCCGCTTAGGCGCCGCCCGCGCAGCGCCCCTCGCCCGCCCCGGCGTCCGATCCCCAGTGTCCGCTGTTGCGGTTGTCCTGGTGCCAGTGCCACGCCTGCCGCGCGGCGGAGGCGAGCCCGTCAGTGCGGAAGACGTGCAGGTTGCCCTCGCGCGTCATCAGAGCCACCTCTAGCCGGCCGTCGCAGTCGATGTCGCTCACCGCCGGGGTGAAGAGCGAGAAGCCGCCGGTCCACTTGGGAAAGCCTGGGACGGGCTGTCCGGTACTGCCGTCCCAGGCGTGGAGCGCGGCGGAGTCGGTGGGCGCGATGATGTCCGGGACGCCGTCGCCCGAGACGTCGGCGAGCGCGGGGGCGGTGATGAAACCGAGTCCCTGGATCGGCTGCGAGAACTGCGACAGGCTCTGGCCGGTCGACGGATCCCAGACCCCGACGCCCGACCGCACTTGAATTCCCATGCCCGGCGTCTCGACGACGCCGGTCGCGACGTCTGACGCCGAGGACCCCGATTGTGCGATCTGCGGTACTCCACTCCCGAGCAGGTCTCCCGCCGAGGGCGAGGTGGTGAAGGGCACGATCGCGCCACCCTGGGCGAGCGAGGCGTTGCCGAACTGCCGCGTGGTCCGGGTGCGGAGGTCGACGAGGTACTGGCCGAAGAGGTTCACCGCCACGACCGCCACCGGCCCCGTCGGCAGGTCGTACACGACGGGCGAGGTGAGGCCCTCGGTGATGAAGTCCTGCGCGGTGCCGTACCCCTGCACGGCACCCTGGAGCGCCACCGGCCACCCCGAGATGAGGCCGGCGTTTCCGCGCGCCGTGCCCTGACCGTAGAAGGCGAGCAGGTACGCAGTGACCGGCGCCGTCCCCGCGGGCGAGCCGCTCGGCCACGAGGTGTCCTGCAGGGCGACGACGACGTCGGGCGTGCCGTCCCCGTCGATGTCCACCACCGCTGGCGTGCCGACGATCTTGTCGTCGCGCGCGTAGGTCTGCCCCGACGGACGGAGCGCCGGGTAGTCGGTGTCCACCGGCCAGCCGCTCAGCGCCGTGCCGTCCCCGTGCCAGGCGTACACGTGCCCGTCCCAGGCCGCCTGCACGATGTCGAGCTTGCCGTCCCCGTCGAGGTCGGCCAGCACCGGTGCGGCGAGCGCGCCGGTCGAGCGGTTGCGGTGATACGGGGTGTCGGGAACCGGGACGGCCTGATGCGCGAAGGCGCGGTCGGTCTCGACCGGGAAGCCCGGCAGGAGCGTCCCATCGCGCCGCCAGGCGTACGTCCGCCCGCTCACCGTGGTGGCGACGATGTCGAGCTGGCCATCGCCGTCGACGTCGCCCACGGCGGTCGGCGCCAGGATGCCGTCGCGCGGCCGGGCGCTCGGGTTGTCGCGCCAGCGCGCCGCGGCGAGATAGTTGACGTCCGACGCGGGATCCATGCCGGGCGCCGGGCCGGTGAGGACCGGGAAGCCGGGCGCCTCGCGGCCGTCGGCCCGGAGCACGTGCACCGCACCGTCCGCGGTCGCGACCACCACGTCGAGCGTGCCACTCCCCTCGAGGTCGGCGATCGTGGGCGAGGACTCCCCCGAGCTCCCGAGGTGGACTGGGAAGCCCGCCATCTCGGCCGCGTCGTGGCGCAGGTGGAAGACGCGACGATCCTCGCCGAGGAGGCCGGTCGCGTCGGTCACCCGCACGCGCACGGTCACGTCGTAGCGCTCGATCGAGAGCCGGTCGGACGTGATCGCGAAGTTCCCGCCCCAGAACGACGACGGGATGTCCTGGAAGCGAAGCGTCTTGCGCACGGTCCGTGGCCGTCTTCCGCGCCCCTTCCGGATGGCCACGAACGCGGACTCGAGCGGCTGCGGCCCGAGGCCGTACTCGACGCTATAGGCGTAGCGGCCGGGATTCCGTGCTGCGATGGCAGCGCTGACCTCGAGGAAGCTGCGCCGGGTCGGGTCGATCTCCTGGTACCAGTCGGGCTGCAGGATGTCCGCGGTGGGAGGGATCTGACCGGCGTGGACCGCCTGCACGGCGCGGTAGACATTCGGCCGTCCGTAGCCGTACTGCACGTTAAAGGTCGCGCCCGGCAGGCCCGGGAAGAGGAGCGTCGGATCGTCGATCGGCGACACGGTCGAGCGGACGACCTGCTTCACCTCGTCGGCGCTGAGCGGCCGCGCGATCTCGCTCGCCTGGGCGGCATCGAGACCCGCCGAGATGACCAGCGCCGCCACCCCCGCCTGGGTCGGCGTCCCGGTCGAGGTCGAGCCGTCGTTGTTGGGCACGCTGAAGAGCCCGTGCGGCCCGAACGAGGTGAGCGTCGAGCGGACGCGGTAGGTGCGGTTCGAGAGCACGCTCGGCGACTGCTGGCCGCGCGTCGACTGGTCGCCGACGATCGAGTTCCCGGGCCAGAGGTGCGGGTAGAACATGCCGTCGGTGTGGTCGCCCGAGTCAAAGTCGTTGGAGGCCCACGCCACCACGACGTTGTGATCGTACGCGTGGCGCAGCGCCTGCGCGACCTCCGGGATGAGCCCGGTCGACGCGATGACACCGATGATCACCTTCGCGCCCGAGTCGACCGCGAAGGTGATCCCCTCGGCCACCCGGTCGGGGCGGTCGATCGCCTCGTCGCCGCACTTGACGCTCAGCAGACGGCACTTGGGGCACATGCCGGCGGTGCTGAGGGCGTTGTCGGTCTCGGCGAGGGCCTGACGCGACTCGCCGTTGGCGTGGCCATAGGCGCTGTTGTCGGTCTGCGGATCGTTCGTGTCGCGGTGGAAGTTCCAGCCCGAGATGTCGTCGACGTAGCCGTTGCCGTCGTCGTCCACCCCGTCGGAGAAGGCGACGATGAGATCCTCGCTCGTGACCCCGCCCGCGTTGGGATGCAGCCGCCCCACGCGCGGGTCGTCCGCGTAGTCGTCGACATTGATCACGCCGTCGCCGTTCAGATCGTACGTGCCGTGTGTGATACCGTTCGGGTCCTCGGGCAGCGGCAGCTCGCCCGAGTTGAGGTAGGCGCGCAGCCGGAGCTCCTGGCTGTCGTCCAGGCGCCAGTTCACCCCGCCCTCCATGTAGGCCATGAGGACCTCGTCGCGGCCGCGGGTGGCGAGGTCGTTCCACACGCGGTCGACGCTCATGCCGCTCGCGCCCTCGGGATCGGTGGCGCCTGGCGCGTCGGCCGGCAGGCAGGAGTAGAGGTACCATTGCTCGTCGTTCCAGGTCGCCTCCGAGCTGGTGCCGCGCTCGGCGGGAGCGTAGTCGGGGTCGTTCGGGTAGCCAGGATTGCCGGCGCAGGTGCCGCCGACCGCGGGTGCGGGTACGGCAAGCAGGGCGAGGATACAGACGGGGGCGAGAAGCCGGAGCGAGCGGGGAAGCGACACGGCGAGCATGCGATCTCCTCCCGATCTGGTCAGCTCCCGCACGCGTACCACCGGCGCGCGAAGACCGTCAACGAATCCACCTGGGCAGCAGAGCCCAAAAGGCGGGAGCCCTGGCAGCGGCGAAAG
>VBLA01000185.1 GCA_005879245.1 Deltaproteobacteria bacterium | reverse complement strand
CGACGCGCAGCTCTCGGAAGCGCCAACGGTGAAGCGAGGTTCAGAACTCTTCGACAAGATCGGCTGCGTCACGTGTCACGTGCGGACCTTGAGAACGGCACCCGCTGGGACGAAGATCAACGGGGAGACCTTCCCGATTCCGGCGGCGCTCGGCGACAAAACGTTCCACCCGTTCGGAGATTTCCTGCTCCACGATGTCGGGACCGGCGATGGGATCGTCATGGCGATGCAGGAACACTACGGGCGGAATGCCTATCAGGTCACGTGGGAGGAATTGCGACTCGAGAGATTCCACGGCGCCGCGAACAAGGTGCGCACCGCACCGCTCTGGGGGGTCCGTTTGCGCCCGCGGTTGATGCACGATGGGGCGTCGTTGACCCTGCGCGGCGCCATCGTACGGCATCGCGGCGAAGCGAGCCGCGTGACGCGGCGCTTTGAAGGCCTGCGACCCGGTGAGCAGAAAGCCATCGTCGAGTTCTTGAAGTCGCTCTGAAGCGAGAGACGCTCTCCATCACGCGCGGCGGAAGCGGGGAGGCGTCACGTCGCCCTGGCCTCAGGTCGGTGCGACCGGCGTGTGTGGTCGCTCACTCCTTGGATGGAGGGATGGACGGGCCGTGCCTACCGGTAGACTTCCTTCCGGTCGCCGACCTTGAGGAGGATGATCGCCAGCCGCCGTCCCTCGATGGAATAGGGCGTAGTAACTTCAAACGCCCGAGTTGACCGAACCGGCACGGGCAAGGCGTCGACCCGAACGCGGCCGACCAATACGGCGAGCGGGCACTCATCCTCGCGGCGCGCAAGGGCCGCGGCCCCATCGTCCGGGTGCTCATCGACGGCGGAGCGGACATCAACGCGAAGCGGCAGGACGGCACCAACGCGCTCTACTGGGCGAAGAGCTGGCGCCATCTCGAGATCGTCGAGATGCTGGAGAAAGCGGGCGCCCGCGAGGAGGTACCGATCTGGGCGCGCGAGGGGACGGGCGGGTTGCGGAACTGACGAAGTCTCCCCTCGGCATCGCCTCGGCGTGCATGCGGGTGAGCCCCCATGGCCAGCCGGCGATGTGGACTCCCCTCCCCGCTCGCGGGACGGCGGGCGCCCGCCGTCCCGAGACTCCGTCGTGGCCCGGACTGCTGAGCCGCGCCTTCAGGCAGCGCGCGCGTGCAGCTCGGGCGCGACGATCGCGGCTGGATGCCGGGAGCTGGTCACCAGCCAGTCGACGACGACGCCGAACAGGCTACCGACGAGCAGGGGCACGACGTGGAGCCCACCGAACGCCGGACCGAGCCAGTCAGCCCGAGTCATCGCCTCCGCCAGGACGATCCCCACGAAGGGGTAGGCGGCGACGCGCCACGGACGCTCCGCCAGCTTGCCCGGCAGCAGGTCGTACCAGAAGATCCCGATACCGTAGGCGAAGGCGGAGAGCAGAAGGAACGTCCCCAGTTCCATCGAACGCACCTCCTTTCTGGGTCAGGGAAGCTGCGTCCAGGCCTGCGATGTGGGAGAACACAGCTTCCCTATCGCCAATCCAGATTCTAAGCTTCCGCGCAGCAACATCAACCTAGTTTGCCGGTCCGCGTCCCGTCGTCCGTAGCGATGGGAGAGACGCCTGACGCGGTGCGCGAGCTCGCTCCGCATTCCTCGACAATGCCCGCTCGCGTTCGCACGCGATCGTCCGCCAGGTGCGATTCTGCACCAGGCCGTCAACGACGGCACTTCCGCCCGTGGCACGGGCGCGTCGTCGTGGTCGTCGCCGTCGTTGGCGTCGTCGTGCTGGTTGTCGATGACGTCGTCGGCGGCGGCGTCGTCGTGCTCGTCGTCACCGTCGTCGTGGTGGTCGTCACCGGTCCCGGGACGCTCGCCGGATCCGCGGGGTCCGAGCCGGCGTCGAGCTCCGTCCGGTCGAAGAAGCCGTCCTCGTCGCGATCGATCCCGATGCGCGTCCCGCTCCCGGACGGCACCGCGGTATACGTGAGCTCCTGGCCGACGGTCGCCGCCTGAGCGCGGAGGCTCGCCTCGGTGAGCAGCGGCTCGCTCGCCCGGTCGCTCTGGAACTCCCCCGATGCCGGCTGGTAGAGCCAGCCGCGCGCCTGCCCGTCGCGGATCCCCTTCACCACGAGGTCGCAGTCGCCGGCGTTGGCGCGCGCGATCATCAGGTTAATGCGCCCGGTCACGCTCGGGTCGGTGAAGGTGGTCGCGGTCGCGGAGACCTGCTGTCCCACGGTCGGCGCCAGGCCCGTGTCGAAGGCCAGGAGGAAGGCCTCGACCTGCCGCCGCTTAGTGTCGGCGTTGCTGCCGAAGTTGAAGACGCTCGCGTGCAGGAAATCGAAGACGGTGTCGACGCTGCCGTCGTGGAGGAAGCCGAAGCCGCGCACCTGGTCCCCGAGGAAGCCGGTGGCCGGCGCCTGCGCGCCGGGGGGAACGCCGAACATGCCCACCTTCTGGTAGAGGTTCCGCAGGTGGGCGATCTTGAACTCCTGGGGCTCGCTCTCGAAGGACGAGAAGCCATCGGTCCCGATCGGCCCCCGGTGGCAGAACGCGCACTGTAGCACCGAGGCGTCGATCGGCGAGTTGAGGAAGATGTTCTGGCCGGCAGCCTGTGTCGCGGTGAGGCCGCCGTCGAGCGCACGGATCGGGTTGGGCGGGTACCGCACCGTTAGGATGAAGTCCGTGAACGCCTGCATCTCGCTCGCGGAGAGCTGGCTAGCCGCACCGAGGAGACCGAAGAACGCCACGTTGAACTTCTTGAAGGCCTGATCTTCGCTCAGCGGATCGCCGCCCGGGTCCGAGCCCCCGGTGCGGTCGCCGCGCCAGTGCATGGGCCCCGCGGGGTCGGCGAGGCCGCGCAGGCTCTGCGTCGTCATCGGGCCCTTCATCGGATGGAAGACGGGGTTGCCGCCCGGCGGGGGGACCCGGAAGGGGTTCGGGTTGCTGACGACCGGCCCGAACGGGTCGCCGAGGTCCCACGCGAGGCCGTCGAAGTCGCCGAAGATGTGGCAGCTCGCGCAGGCCGAGTCGCCATGCGCCGAGCGTCGCGCGTCGTAGAGGAAGATGCGGCCGTCCCGCACCGCCGCCGGTGACGGATCGAAGCGGAGCGCCACCGTTCCGGTCAGCGCGCGCGTCGCGGGGTTGCTCGCGTTGGCGACGATCGAGATCGTGCCGTCGATGCGGTTCATCACGTAGAGCCGGTCGCGGGCGGCATCGAGCACGATCCCGCTCGGTCCCCGGCCGACGGGAATCTGCGCCTCGGTGATGACCCCGGCCTCGAGGTCGTCCGCCTGGAGGACGCCGACCTTGGCCGAGCCGAAGGCGACCACGAACACGGTCTGCCCGTCGGCGGAGAACGCCATGTCCATCGGGAAGGCGAGGCTCCGGTCGATCTCGGACTGCGGACCGGGCACCACCGCGTAGTCGATGTGGGGATTCAGGTGGTGCGGCGTCGCCACCGTGCCGCTCACCACGGTGATCCGGCTCTCGGCGAGGTGCCCGCGCACCATCGGCTCGAAGCGCACCTCGTTGCGTGCGTCCGTGTTGGCGACGTAGAGCTTCCCGTTCGTCGGCCGGACGGCCATGCTGAAGAGCACAGTCCCGACCCCGCTCACGACGCCGACCTCGGCCGGTGGCGTGGCGTCGGCGTCGAGCAGGAACACGTCGTCGTCGGGGAGCGAGAAGGCGACCGACGGGCTCCAGTTGCGCCCGATCTCGTCCTCCCAGCGGCCCGTGGTCGGGTCGAACTTCACGATCAGGCCGGTGTTCGGAGCCCCCGAGGTCGACCCGGGCGGCGGCGGTGGCAGACCGCCGTTGGCGGTCACGACCTCCTCGGTGATCGCGGTCGTCTGGTTGCCGGAGTCGAGGACGGCCGCGTAGACGATCGAGCCGTCGGGACTGGCCGCGAGCGCCCGCGGGGTGTCGCCGAAGAGCTGCACGAACGCGAGCGGCGTACCGCTCGTGTCGTTCGCGTCGAAGACCCACACGTCGCCCGGCCGTGAGCGCTCCCGGCGAACACGATGTCCCGCGGCTCGTCGCCCACGAGCAGCGTCCGCGTGACCCGCGAGCGCGTCGGGTCGGCGGGGTCGACCTCGACGATGCTCACGCTGTCGGAGAGGTGGTTCACGACCCACACCTCGGTCGCACCGGAGAGGTTGGTGCGCGCGGCGAGGGCCACCGGCTCGAGGCCGACGGGGACCTCGGCGGCCAGCGTCAGGCCGCCGGCGCCGATCGTGTAGATCGCCAGGCGGTCGTCCGGCGTGTTGACGGCGAAGAGCCGGTCGCTCGCCGGCGAGAGCGCGAGCGGCCGAACCTGCCCGCTCTCGAAGTTGACGAACGACCTGGCGAGGGCGGAAGCAGCGGTCACGAGGAGACCCAGGACGGCGACAACGCGCCTGACCATGTGCTCTTCCTCCCGAATGAGTGTGCGCCGAGCCGTAACAGCGCCGGCCAGCGCTGCCAATCACGACAATGTGAAGGGGCTAGTCACGGGAAAGGGGGAAGTTGACCGAACGCCGTCTGCGCAAGCCGTCGAGATCATGGCGGCAATCGACCGCCCTTGCGAGCGGTCGACGGGCGAGGCAATCTGGTGATGCCAAGGTGTCCCCCGAATCACCAACGACGGTCGACCACCAGCGCCGACGCGCCATCACGCTCGCCGCGCTCGGCCTCGCCCTCGGTCTCGCCGGCGTCGTCGGCTACTTCGTCGTCGTCTTCCGGCTTGGCGCCTGGCTGCCGCGTGTGCGCAACGACGCCGTACCGAACTGGATCGTCGTCGCCCTTGGCGTCGGGCTGTCGGGGCTCGCGATGGCTCGCGCGACCCGGGGGCGGCTCGTGCCGGGGATCCTGCTCGGCCTGAACGTCGTGGTCGCGGCGGGCTTCGCCGCGCTCCTCTACGTCGTGCCCGTCGTGCCCGCGGCGCAAGGGCCGAGCGTCGGCGCAGCCGCGCCCGACTTCGCGCTCCCGGACCAGACCGGCAAGATCGTCCGCCTCGCCGACTTCCGGGGGAAGCCACTCCTTCTCGTCTTCTACCGCGGCCACTGGTGACCCTTCTGCGTCTCGGAGCTGCAGGGTCTGCAGCTGAGAATCGACGCGTTCCGCCAGCGCGGCTGCGCGATCGCCGGCATCGTCGTCGATCCGGTGGCGACGAACGCCGCGCTCGCGCGCGACGCGGGGCTCGACTACCCGATCCTCTCCGATCCCGACTTCCGCGTGATCGACGCGTACGGGCTCCGGCACCCGAGCGGACACGACGGGCACGACATCGCGCTCTCGGCGTCG
>VBLA01000148.1 GCA_005879245.1 Deltaproteobacteria bacterium | reverse complement strand
GACGGAGGCGGACGATGCCGACTGAGCCGCGCCCTCTGCCGGACGAGAGCGAGCGGCGACAAGCCGTCCGGGAGCGAGCGCGGAACGTACTCGTCGACGCCGGGGCCGGCACCGGGAAGACGACCCTCGTCATCGACCGCGTCGTCGAGATGGTGGCTCCGACGGAGCCCGGGGCGACTCCCGCGCCGCTGGACCGTCTCGCGGTGATCACGTTCACGCGGCGCGCCGCGGGCGAGCTCCGGTACCGCCTGCGACAGAAGCTGCTGGAGGCGCTGCGCGATGCGGGCGCCGCGGAGCCGCGAGCGTCGCTGCTGCGCCTGGCGCTCGGCGCGGTCGACACCGCCTACATCGGCACGATCCACAGCTTCGCCGACCGCCTGTTGCGCCTCCGTCCCGTCGAGGCCGGGATCAGCCCCAGCTACGAGATCGCCGAGGAGACCGACGAGCTGGTGCGTGCCGTGTTCGACCGGCTCGTCCACGGCGCGGAGACGGCGCAGCTCCCCCAGGCGCTCGGCGGGCGCTTTGCCGGGCCCGTGCCGATCGCCGAGGTCGAGGAGACCGTCCGGACGGCGGGCGCGGTTCTGCGCATGGAGTCGCAAGAGCTCGAGAACTACACCCTCGCCGGGGTCGACCTGCTCGTCGAGGGCATGATCAACACGCGCGACGTCGCCTACATCCCGGATCTCTACGAGCCGGACCTGGACGCCGTCAGGAAGCTGGCCGCCGGCATGGCGACCGAGCTGAGCGCCGCGCCGGCGTCGAGCCGCGGCGGGAGATGGTTGCGGCACGTAGCAGCACGCCTTCGCGAGGCAGCGGAGGTGGACAGCACCGCGGAGGCCTTCCAGCGTGTCCACGAGGCGATCGGCAAGAAGCCCGACTACCGGAAGGGGCGCGACTTCGACGGCGACGACGCCACGTGGGACCTCTTCCAGAACCTCAAGGACGAGTGGCGCGGGCAGCTCCTCGGTCCCCTGGACCACTGGATGGGCGCCCGCATCGCGCGCACGCGCGGTGTGGTGGAGGCGCTGTACGACGGCGTGAAGGAGGAGCGTGGCGTCCTCGACCAGCTGGACCTGCTCGTCAAGCTGCGCGACCTGCTGCGCGGCGACGCCGGCGCGCGGCGTCAGCTCCAGCGTCTCTTCGACCACGTCTTCGTTGACGAGTTCCAGGATACCGACCCGCTGCAGTGCGAGATCATCTTCTTCCTCGCGGAGGACGGCGCGGAGGCCGACGACTGGAGGAAGGTGCATCTCCGGCGGGGCAGTCTCACCGTCGTCGGTGATCCGAAGCAATCGATCTACCGCTTCCGGCGGGCCGACATCGCGATGTACGCGGAGGCTCATCGGCTCCTCCGGGAGCAGGGCGCGTTGGTCGTCCGGCTCTCGACGAACATGCGGAGCCGTCCCAAGCTGATCGAGTTCGCCAACAGCCAGATGCGCCGGCTGCTGGGCACACGGCCGGCTGGCAGCAGCAAGACCTTCGACGCGGCCGCGGGTCGGGTCTTCTACGAACGGGTGGAGGCGGACCCCGGGATCCCTGGCGCCGACCCGGCGGTCCACGTTCTGCCCTTCACGAGGGATGATGGCGAACGCCTGCTGGTCGGCGACGGCCGCGCGCTCGAGGCCGAGGCGATCGCGCGCCGGATCCGCTGGCTGGTGGCGTCCCGTTTCCAGGTCCGCGATCCGGAGACTTCTACGGAGCGCGACGTGCGCTACGGCGACGTCGCCGTCCTCGCCCACGTCACGACGAACGTGCCCCTCCTGCTCCGCGCCTTCGACGCCCTGGGCATCCGCTACAGCGCGCACGGCGGGACGCTCTTCCTCTCGAGTCCGCTCGTCCGCCAGTACCTGCTCGGCCTCCGCCTCTTGGCCGACCGCTCGGACGGCGTCGCGAGGGCCGCGCTTCTCCGCCCGCCTTTCTTCGCGCTCGACCTCCTGGACGTCGTCGCTCGTCGCCTTCCCGCCAACGGCGACGCGGAGATCGCGGCGGCGCAGGCCCGGCTCGAGGAGGCGGAGGCGATCGTACGCGAGCTGCGTCGCGACCGCCACGCGAAGCCGCCCATCGAGACCGCGATCGATCTGATCGAGCGCACGGCCCTCGGCCGTTTCGTGGCGACGGGGCCAAACGGCCCGCAGGCGCTCGGGACCCTCTACCAGGTCGCCTTCGAGCTCGGGCGCCGCGCGGCCGAACAGCGCCTCGACTACGACGGTGTGACGCGGGAGATGCGGGCGTGGGTAGACGCGCCGATCAAGCTCGATCCGCCGGATGCCGAGGACCCGGACACCGTGCGCGTCATGACGATCCACCAGGCGAAGGGGCTCGAGTTCCCGGTCGTCATCCTGTGGGACAGCTTCGCGGAGGAGAAGGGCCGCGTCGACGGCTGCTGGCGCGTGTCGCGGAGTGGCGACGGCCTCGTCCTTGCGATGCAGGGGCTCGAGGCCGAGATGCCGCCGGGGAGGGGTCTCCTCGATCTGGAAAAAAAGGCGGCCACCGCGGAGCGCCAGCGACTCTACTACGTCGGGGTGACGCGGGCGCGTGACCTCCTCGTCGTCCCGGAGTGCGAGGTTGCGGCGCCGGGCGCGAAGATCCTCCCGACAATGATGAAGGGCGCGGATCCGGACGCCATCGAGCGGGCCGAGACATACCGTCGGGAGACCCCGCCGGCGTGGGCGCTGGCCGGCGAGTCGCCGAGACCCGGGCTCGTGGCCGACGCAGCCCTCCAGGCACGGATCGAGGGGGCGGAGGGCGCTTTCTGCGAGGCGTTGAAAGTAGCGGGAGCCCCGCTTGCCGTCCCGACGGCGGTGACCGCGGCGGCCAGGGGGGCTCTTGGTGAGGAAGCGGAGGAGGACGCAGACGAGACGCCTCGCGAGCGCGTGCGGAAGGCCGAGAAGTCCAGGTACGGCCGGGTCTTCGGGTCGACGGTGCATCGCGCCATCGAGCTCGCGCTCGGCGGGGCGCGGGGCGGCGTGGTGGACTGGGTCCGGTGCGCGGCGTCGGAGCACGGGCTCGCGGAGCGGTTCGAGGAGGCGGTGGGTGACGTCGAGCAGGCGCTTGCGGCTGTCGGGGCGCTCGGAGGGCGGGAGTCGCAGTCCGAGTACCCGGTCTGCCTGCTCGCCGCGGGCGGGAGGCTGCTCGTCGGCTTCATCGATCTGCTGCTCGCGCGGGACGGCGAGATGGTGGTGATCGACTTCAAGACGGACGCACCGCCGCAGTCGGGGCGGATGCTCGCTGACTACCCGGAGTACGGGCGGCAGCTGGAGATATATGTGGAGGCGCTGCGTGCGACCGGGCTGGTGGAGGGCCGCGTGAGAGCGGGGCTCTTGTTCACGGCGAGCGGGGAGATTTTGTGGCTGTGAAGAAGGGCGCGGATCAATTCATTTCGCGCCGATTCGGGCCAGTCGAGGTACGCCCGCGCCCGCTGGCTTGCGCCGACCTGTTCTTACGGGACCAACGCCGGCCGGGGACAACTCCGGCCGCGACGGTGCCTTACTTCAACATTACGAACAACCCGCGTTGGCTGTCGGTGTCGCTATTCTGGCCGGAACCGTCGTGCCCCTCGGTGAACACGAGAACGGTTCCGTCCGGGCTCGCGAAACCGGAAATCGTGTTCTTCGAACCGACGATGGTGACCCCACCCGTCGCGGTCACGCTGTAGGTCGTGTTCGGCGATTCCGTCTTCGAGTTCTGACTCACGGCATTGCCCGGACAGAAGCCGCTGCTGCAGCCCGTGTTTACACGGATCTGGCTTCTGGCGAGATTCGCGGTGAGACCGCCGCTGCCGTCCAAATTCACGATGCCGCTCTCGCCCTGCAGACTGCGCGAGCCGGGCCCGAGGCCGAACTCGTAGGACACGAAACCGTACGATCCGTTCAGGCTGGCATTGGTCATCCCGCTGCCCTGCTTCATCCCGATGACGATGCCGGCGTCGCCGTTGCCCACGGGATCGCCATCGACGAAGGTAAACAGGTTGCCATCCGCGCTCACCGCTCCCTTGTGCGCCACCTCCCCGCTCGGTGCGACCGTCAGGGCGCCCGTGCCGTCAACCGACACCGGCGCGCTGAAGCTGCCGCCGCCGGTGCTGCCGCTCACCGTCTCGGTGTACGAGCAGCTCGCCCCGCCCTGGCAGGTGATGTCTTTGGACAAGACGTTCTGGCTGTTGGTCCCGCTGACGGTGCCGCCGGAGATCGTCACCGGGTCGTCGACTCCCGTGCTCGCTTCTCCGAGGTGAAAGGGACTGCCCTGCGCCACGGTGACGCTGTCGCTCAAGCTGCCGTCGAGCTGGACGGCGTGATAGCTGCCACCGAGCGTGGGCGCGCTGCTGGCCTGCTTGAAGGCGACGATCAGCCCATCGCCCGTCGCCAGCACGATGACATTGCCGGACGAGTTGTAGAACCCGAGCGCCCCTTGATCCCCGCTCGAGGGCTGGAACAGGATCTGGTTTCCGCCCAGCAGGGTGACGCTTCCATCGCCGCTCTTGGGCGCGCTGGACGTGTTCCGTGTGAACGAGCGGTTGCACGGCGTGCTCTCGTTTGCCGAACAGACCTCGTCGAGGTTGACCGACGACTTGGAGCCGCTATGCGAGAAGGTCTTGGCCGAAACGTCGACGTTCACCGTGCCCGACTGCTGATTCATGCTCAGGCTGGTGCCAGTGTCATCCGCGGAGAAACTCACGAAGTTGTAGATGCCGCCCAGGCCCTCGGGCACCGACGCCTCGCCCGGCGTGGCCGCGTTCTTGAGATCGTCCTGGATCTCCGGATCAATCGCGTTGGTGATGTTGGTGATGGTGTCCTGGATGGTCGCGCCAACCAGGCTCGGGTCCTGCGCCAGCGCGGTGACCTTCGCGATGATCGCGTTGATCTCGTCCGGCGTGTAATTGGCCAGGGTGCTGGAATTGCTCGCGATCGCCGCGATCAACGCGCGCGTCGCATATTCCGAAATCGGCGACACGTCCAGGGTGGTCTGCGTTGCCGGGCAGCTTTGCTGGCCGGAGCTGCCGACCGGAGCCGGCGTGGCGGAGTTGCTGGCCTGGACCAGCATATTGCTGCCAAGGTTGGTGCCCGGCGGCAGGGTGAGGGAGTAATTGCCGTTGCTGTCGGAGGTCGTTGTCGCAATCGGCGTGGTGGACGTCGGCTGGCCGCTGTTGTCGATGGTGAAGACCAGGATGTTCGCATTGGGCACCGGTACCAGTCCCGAGGACTGCGCGTAAGCGCCCGGAAAGAGGCTCGCGAGCATCGTTCCCACAAAGCTCTTGCGCTGGAGCATCGCAAGGCTGGCCGTCGGTGCCAAGACTGCACCCTTGAGAGTGGTTCCGGCAGACCTGCCGAGAGTGAACGTCCCCCGGTGCCGGCGCCGTTTCCGCTTCTCGACGAAGGTTCCCGCGACCGTCTGCGTGTTCGGATTCACCCGGCCATGGATTTTGACGGTGCCGCCGTCGTCGCACGTGGCAGCTAGGGAAACCTTCATGTGCTTCTTGGCCTTGCCCGTCACCGCGCACTGGACCGGCTGATTGCCCCCGCCCGCCACGGTCATCGTCCCCGTGAAGGTCTTCACGCCCGTGGCTGTGAAATCGGCCGTCACGGTCGCGGCGGAGGATTGGCCGCTCTCCTGTGCAGCGCCGGTCCAGTGGCCGGTAAAATCGTACGGGGCCGCGGCGAGCGCCCCACCCGCGACGAGTCCGAGCGCTAGCGCGACGCCGAGCAGCCGTCCCATCACCATCCTCCTCCTTCTCGGCGCAGCGCGCCGGATCGGACCGACGCTACCAAGCGTGCTCGGAGGTCACAAGTCACGCGGAGGACCCAGCCCGCGCGCAGCCGCCTGGGTGGGAGGCGGCATAGCGGCGCTCAGCGGCGGCCTCCGCCACTCGTCGGCTTGCGTCCCGCACCGCCATGGTACGTCATGCCATCGTGGCGTTTACCGTGACGTGTCGAGGGTACCGGGAGCGGGTCCTTGCAGGAGCGCTTCGCGGTCCGCAAGCCCGTCGTCGCCGGCTGAGCGCCGCGATACCGCGTCCGCCGTTCGCCACGGCGCAATTTTGTCCGAACGTCGTGGTGACGTACCGTCCCGTCCCCATTCGTAGCGGACTCGTTGCCGCGTTGCTCGTCCTGGCCGCTCCTCTTCAGGTGCGCGCAGACGGGCCGTCGCGGGCGGAACAGCGGTGCATCGTCGCGCTCAACCGCGCCGGGACGAAGATGGCCGTCGCGAGCGCGCACGCATTCGTCGGCTGTGCAAAGCGGATCGCTCTCGGGCGAACGCCCGCGGGGCAGACCCTGACCGCATGCGCGGCGAGCGTCGCCGGGGCGCGGGTCGCGCGGATCGAGTCGGCGGCCGCGCGGGTGGCGAAGCGTGCGTGCGCGACGCCGCCGAGCTTCGGGCCCACCTCGGCCGCGGGCGTGGCAGCGGCCTTCGCGGCGATGCTGCACCCGGAAGCGGTCTTCGGGCCGACGCTGATCAGCGTGCAGAAGGATCGCGCGGGCGCCGCGTGCCAGGCGGCGATCGTGAAGGGCATCGTTCGCGCCGCCGAGGCACGGGCTCTCGAGTTCACGGCCTGCACGGCGGCGGGGCTGCGCGCCGGAACGATCGCGAGCGCGGACGATTTCGCGCCGTGTCTCGACCGCGACGCGCACGGCCGCGTCGCGCGCGCGCTCCGCGCGGCGCAGCGCCTGGCGTCGGCCCGCTGCCGTTCGATCCCGATCACGACCGCATGTCCCGACGAGTGCGCCGGCGCGCCGCTGGACGGCCTCTTCGACTGCCTCGGGCGCTGGGTCGGGTACGATTTCTGCCTCGCGGCGGCGGCGGCTGACGGTGTTCCGAAGAGCAGCTGCCAGCGCTACCAATCGGTCGCCCGGCAGTGGGACGAGGAGATCCTGGAGGCGATCCGGCACGACACGCCGCGCCCGACCGTCCACGCGCGGAACCTGTTCCATCTGTCGGCGGCGATGTGGGATGCCTGGCGCGCATACGGTGGTGGCGGGAAAGCCTTTCTCACCGACGAGTCGCACGCCTCGAGCGACCCGGAGGGGGACCGGGCGACCGCGATCAGCTTCGCCGCCTATCGACTGCTCTCCCAGCGCTACGCGCTGTCGGTGAACGCGGCGTCCACTCAGGCCCACCTCGACTCGCGAATGGCCACCCTCGGCTACGACAAGAACTTCACCTCGATCGAGGGCGATATGCCCGCGGCGGTCGGGAACCGGATCGGGAATGCGATGATCGCCTTCGGCGGGAACGACGGCGCGAACGAGGACGGCAACTATGCCGACGCGAGCTACGCGCCCGTGAACGACCCGCTCGTCGTGAAGGACCCCGGAACGGTGATGAACGATCCGAACCGCTGGCAACCGCTCGCGCTCGCCATCACCATCACGCAGAACGGCATCACGCTTCCGGACAAGGTGCAGAGCGCGATCGGCATGCGCTGGAACTCCGTCACGCCGTTCGCGCTCACGCGCAGCGACCCGAGCGCCGTGTACATCGACCCCGGTCCGCCGCCGACGCTCAGCACGACGCTCCCGTGCGAGACGGACCCGTTCAAGCAGGCGGCGGTGCGAGTGATCGAGCTGTCGAGCGAGCTCACGCCCGACGACGGCGTGACGCTCGACATCTCCCCCGGCGCCTACGGCAACAACTCGCTCGGCATGAACGACGGTACGGGGCGCTCGCTGAACCCGATCACCGGGCAGCCCTACGCGCCCGAGGTCGTGAAGCGCGGCGACTTCGGCCGCGTGCTCGCCGAGTTCTGGGCGGACGGCCCCAACTCGGAGACGCCGCCCGGCCACTGGAACGTGATCGCGAACGCCGTCGGCGACAGTCCGACGCTCGACGGAAAGCGCATCGGCGGGACGGGACCGGTCGTGAGCGACCTCGAGTGGGACGTGAAGGCCTACCTCGCCGTCAACGGCGCGATGCACGACGCCGCGGTCGTCGCCTGGGGGCTCAAGCGGAAGTACGATTCCGTCCGGCCGATCTCGATGATCCGTTACATGGGTGGCCTCGGCCAGTGCACGGATCCCTCCGGAACGTCGTACAATCCCGCCGGCCTGCCGCAGATCCCCGGTCTGATCGAGGTGATCACGCCGGCGTCCTCCGCGCCCGGCCAGCGGCACGAGGCGCTGGCGAGCTTCGTCGGGGAGGTGGCGATCCTCGCCTGGCCTGGTGGGCCGCCGAATCCGACGACCCAGCACAGCGGTGTCGCCTGGATCCGCGCGAAGACCTGGGTACCGTATCAGAAAAGCACGTTCGTGACGCCCGCGTTCCCGGCCTACACGTCCGGCCACAGCACGTTCAGCCGCGCCGCCGCCGAGGTCCTGGCGCGCTTCACCGGGAGCGAGTTCTTCCCCGGCGGCCTCGGCGAGTTCGTCGCCCCGGCGAACCACGACCTGACGTTCGAGCTCGGCCCGAGCACCGACGTGCGGCTCCAGTGGGCGACCTACTACGATGCCTCCGACCAGGCGGGGCAGTCGCGGCTGTGGGGCGGCATCCACATCTCCGAAGACGACTTCACCGGCCGCATCACCGGCTCGCAGGTCGGGATCGCCGTGTACGCGAAGGCGACGGCGTACTTCGCCGGGACACCCTAGAGCCTGGTCGGGTCGCTAGGCGCGCTTGGCCTCCAGCTCTGCCCAGCGGGCATAGAGCCGATCGACCGCTTCGTGGGCGTCCTGGAGCGCGCGGCAGCGCGCGGCGAGCTCGTCGGCGCGGGTCGCGATCGCCGGGTCGTGCGCGGCTTCGTGACAGCGCGTCAGCGTCGCCTCCGCGGCGACGATCGCGGCCTCCATCCCCTCCCATTCGCGCCGCTCCGCCCAGGTGAGCTGCTTCGCCTGGGCCTTCGCGGCCACCGGCGTAGATGACGGCACCGGCTTTGCCACCGTGGCCGTTCGCTCGCGTCGTGCGGCTTCCCATTGACGGTAGTCGGCGAACCGGATCGCGGCACCGCTGCCGTCCAGTGCCAGCACCGTGGTCGCGACGCGCTCGAAGAGGAACCGGTCGTGCGTCACCAGGACGATGGCGCCGGGGAACTCGACCAGGGCCTCCTCGAGCACCTCCAGGGTCGGGATGTCGAGGTCGTTCGTCGGCTCGTCGAGCACGAGGAGGTCGGC
>VBLA01000147.1:1457-5745 GCA_005879245.1 Deltaproteobacteria bacterium | reverse complement strand
GAGACCGGTGCTGGCAAGGGCGCGAGTGAACGGCTCGCCAGCATTGATCCGTGATCGCAGCGCCGCCGCCGACGGCGGAAGCGAGCCCCCGAGAAGCCCGCCGTCGCCGCGCGCGAGAAGAATGCCGACCTCTTCGAACAGCTCGCGGAGCGCCGCGATCCAGTACGCGATCGCCTCGGGCGGGCAATCCCCCTCGTGGGGCGCCGCCCAGCGCTGCGTGGGCGGCAGCGTCGCACCGGGGGCGTCGGCGTCGCTCGCATCCACCACGCCCCCCGGAAAGGCGTGTGCGCCCGGGAAGGCAATGCTGCCGTGGCGCTCGAGCATCAACACGGAGAAGCTCTCCGCGGCGGGCTCGTCACGGAGGAGGATCACCGTGCTCGACGGACGAGGCGACGAAGCGCCCGGCTGCGACATCCGCCCTTCGGCCATCGGCGGAGAATAGCCGGTCAGCGAGGGCAGTCAACGCGAACACGGCGGCACCTCGCGGTGACACTCCTCCGCTCCGCGAAGGCGACACCTGTCGGTCCGCGGGCTTGGCCCCGGGCGGAGCGAGCCTTCCCCGCGTCGACCAGCCAGGGGCGGCGCTCCCGGCCTGCGACGGAGTCGCGCGCGGACTGCTCTAGCCCTTGGGCTTCTGTTTCTTCCGCACCACGAGCACTTCCTGGCCGTTCACCTTGACGGTGCGACGGTCGGTCGGCGCCTCGCGCTGCGGCTTGGAAGCGCGGCTCTGCCGCCACTTCCGAAGCTCTTTCTCCAGGTTCTCGAGCATCCGCTCCTCCCACCGGTCGGCGGCAGTTCACTCCTCGCCCCCCGGCGTGTGATACGTCCGGACGTGCCGCCTAGTGCCGCTGCACGAAGGTCTCGAGCGCGCGCGCTCGGTTCGGGCTGCGCAGCTTTCGCAATGCCTTGGCCTCGATCTGCCGGATGCGCTCGCGCGTCACCGCGAAGCGTTGTCCGACCTCCTCGAGTGTGTAGTCGGATTTCTCGCCGATGCCGAAGCGCAGGCGAAGGATCTGCTCCTCGCGCGGCGTCAAGGTGGCCAGCACCTTGCGCGTCTGCTCCTCGAGAGACAGCGCCATCGCCGCGTCGGCCGGTGAGAGGGTCTGCCGGTCCTCGACGAAGTCTCCGAGCGAACTCTCCTCGTCGTCGCCGATCGGCGTCTCGAGCGAGACCGGTTCCTTCACGATCTTCAGGACCTTGCGGACCTTGTCCGCCGGCATCTCCATCTGCTGCGCAATCTCTTCAGCAGTCGGCTCACGGCCATACTGCTGGACGAGATAGCGCGAGGTGCGGATGACCTTGTTGATCGTCTCGATCATGTGCACGGGGATACGAATGGTGCGCGCCTGGTCGGCAATGGCACGGCTTACCGACTGGCGGATCCACCACGTCGCGTAGGTCGAGAACTTGTACCCACGCTGGTACTCGAACTTCTCGACCGCCCGCATGAGGCCAATGTTGCCCTCCTGGATCAGATCGAGGAAGCCGAGCCCCCGGTTGGTGTAGCGCTTGGCGATCGAGACGACGAGGCGCAGGTTGGCTTCGATCAGCCGCTTCTTGCCGTCCTGGGCCTTCAACTCCCCGCGGCGAATCGTCGTGAGCACGGCGCGAAGCGCCTCGGTGGGCATGTTCACCTCGCGCAGCACGTGCTGTCCCTTGCGACGCGCCTCGCGAATCGTCTCGGCCCCCTCCACCACCTGGACAGCGGGGGCACGGAAGAGACGGCTCGCCGTCCGGGCCGCGTCCTTCTCGTCGGCCCGGACGCGGGCGGCGTGCTTCAGGATCTCGCCCGCCGGGTGCCCGAAGCGCTGCTCGAGTCGGCGGATCTCGAAGTGCTCGGCCTCGATCAGCCGATGCGCCTCCTTCAGCTTGTCGACGAGCAGCATGATGTGCTTCGCCCCGAGCTGTGTTTCGAGGAGGGCCTCCTTGACCGCCTGGCGGATCAACTCGAGGCGCTTCGCGATGCGCTCGCGTCGCACCTTCGAGGTCTTGGCCCGAGCGCCCTCGGCAACCAGCTTCTCCCGCTCGCCGGCCAGCCGCTTCAGCCGGCTCACCTGCTTGAGGAAAGCGTCCGCGCGCTTGTCCTCCTTGCTCTCGGTCCCTTCGACCGGCTCGGTCTCCGGCTCGTCATCGCCGAAGATGTGCCGGGCCTCGATTTCGCCCTTGCGGAGCCGCTCCGCCAGATTCATCACGTACTGCAGAGCGAGATCCAGCGAGAACACCCCCTGCCGCACTTCGCGCTCGCCGGTTTCGATCTCCTTGGCGATCGCCACCTCCTCCTCACGGGTGAGGAGGGGGACGCTTCCCATCTCCTGGAGATACATGCGAACGGGGTCGGCGGTCTCGCCGGGCGCCCGTTCGGTCTCCTCGGCCTCGGGCTGCTCCTCGGTCCACTCCGCCTCGGCGGCCTTCTCGGGCTCTTCCGCGAGCGGGGCATCCTCGACCGCGTCGACATCGATGTCCATGTCGCCGAGCATCGAGACGACCTGATCGAGCTCCTCGGGCGCCGCGCCTTCGCCGTTCGCGTCGTGTGGCTCACGTGCTTCCGCGTGAGCCGTTGCAACGGCGAGCCGCCCCGACCGCGGCCGCGTGTCGGGCGGGCTCGGCTTCTTCTCCTCAACTCGCTTCTCTGGGCGCTTCACACCGAAATCCTCGGCAGGTCGGCGACGAGACCGGAACCGATTCAAAGGCTAGGCGTGGCGCTTGGATACGCCCCGTCTAGCCATGTGCGTGGGATTGCCCGCGTTCGTACTCTGTGTCCGAGCCCGTCTGCTCCGCCGAGTGGGGACCGCGCGAGAACGCAGTTCGAGGGAAGCTTAGTTGCCGTATGCTTGTCAGTCAAGGGGAATCGCAGGTTTCGGGCTAGTACAGCTCCGGATTGCCCTCCCCCGTTCGCCACCTCATCCCTGCAAGTTCCCGGCCACGAGCCTCCAGCAGGTTCCGGAGGCGGGCAAAGCTCGGCTCACGTAACGTCGATTTCAGGGGGTCGTGCGGGGAGTGATTGATCAGACGCACCAGAGCGCGGTCGCTCTCCCCGAAATCGATGGCGTTGATGCAGCCAAGGTCCTGCTCGAGCTTCGGAATCTCGCCCTCGCCGAGGCCGAGGACGCCCGCGAGGAGTGCCATGTTGGCCCCCCCGTGAGCCACCGCGAGCGCATTCGTCCAGCCGGCCCGTCCGAGCAGCGCCTCGACAAAGCCCATCACCCGGACGACCAACTGTCGGAACGTCTCTCCTCCGACGAAGGGGGTGTCCCAGGTGACCTCCGGGCTGGAGAAGAAGCGCAGCACCTGGGAAAAGATTTCGGCTACCTCCATGCCATCCAGCCCCTCCGGGCTGATCTCGCGCAGATCCGCGACCGGCTCGACGGTCAGACGCTGGCGCGCGGCGATCACCCCGGCAGTGTCCATGGCGCGGCGCATCGGGCTCGCCACCACCAGATCGAGCCGCACGGCGTCGAACAGCTCGGCGGCCACGGTGATCTGGCGGAGGCCTTCGGGCGTCAGGTCGACGCCGTCGGGTGACCCGCGGCCGAGATAGAGCGTCTCGCCGTGCCGCATGAGGTAGAGCCGACGCACGAGGCGAGACTATAGGCGGGCGCGGCCCTTCGTTTCAACGCGCAGGGGCACGGCATCACCCACGCGGGCGGGTCCTGTCCTACCGACCAGTACCCGCGGGCGAAGTTGTATTGACAGCAAATTTTGCCGGCGCATATGCGGGGCCCATGCGCATGTTGATCGTCTTGGTGTCTCTGCTCATCACCGCCATGGTGCACGCTCAAACCCCACCGTGCCCGTTCAGCGCAGGGGCCCTGCCGGCGGCAACCCTGCCCGCGGGCACACCGCACGGCGCGGGGCTACCACTCGACACGATCGTGGTCCTCATGCAGGAGAACCGCTCGTTCGATCACTACGTCGGCCGGCTGCACGCGGAGGGGAAGCCGAAGTCGGAGGGCGAGCCGAAGACCGCCGCGAACCTCGACCCGACCGGCGGTCCCGCCATTCGGGCGTTCCATCAGAACCGCTACTGCGAGGTCGCCGACCTCGATCATTCCTGGAACGGGACGCACCGGGAATGGAACGGTGGCGCGATGGACGGCTTCACTGCGGCCAACCAGTTTCTCCCCGACGATCCCAGCGGCCGCCGCACGATGGGCTACTACGACCAGCATGATCTGCCCTTCTACTACGGGCTCTACCGGAAGTTCGCGACCGCGGACCGCTTCTTCTGCGCGGCGTTGACCCAGACGTTCCCGAACCGCTTCTATCTCCTCGCCGCCACGTCCTTCGG
>VBLA01000147.1:0-1349 GCA_005879245.1 Deltaproteobacteria bacterium | reverse complement strand
TCGGACGCCCAGGCCGGGACTCTCCCGCAGGTCGCCTGGATCGACCCGATCTTTCTCGGCACCGAGGTCGCCGAGAACGACGAGCACCCCCCGGCCAACATCCAGATCGGGCAGCAGTTCGTCGCCAAGATGATCGCCACCCTCTTCGCGAGCCCGCAGTGGCCGCGGTCGGCGCTCTTCCTCACCTACGACGAGCACGGCGGCTTCTTCGACCATGTCCCGCCGCCGCCCGCCTGCAAGCCCGACGACATCGCGCCCATCCTGGAATCCGGCGACGAGCCGGGCGAGTTCGACCGCTACGGTATTCGCGTGCCCTTGGCGCTGGTGTCACCCTTCGCCCGCCGGCACTTCGTCTCACACACGGTCTACGACCACACCTCCGTCCTCCGCTTCATCGAGACCCGCTTCGACCTCCCGGCCCTCACCGCCCGCGACGCCAACGCCGACCCGATGCTCGAGCTCTTCGACTTCCAGCATCCGCGTTTTCGCAAACCGCCCAAGCTGCCGAAGGCGAAGATCGACCCGAAGCGCCTCGCGGGGTGCTCGGGATAGCGGCTCGTCACCTCTTCCGCTCGGCGTCCCAATCGTACATACGTTTTCGTCGGCGCTCGCGGAAGTTCGTGATCTCGAGGCGGACGCCGTCGGGATCGGAGAAGAAGGTCGCGTAGTAGTCGGCCGCGTACTCGGGATAGTAGCGGGGGTCGGTCGCGTCGACGCCGGCCGACCGGAGCTCGCGCGCCGCGCGATCCACCGCCGCCTCGTCGAGGACGCGGAAGCAGAAGTGATGGAGGCCGGGCGCGTAGGGGTCATGGTCCGGCGTCCCCGGGCGCGCAGGGCGCAGGGAGAAGCCGAAGTGGCGGTTGTAGTAGTGAACGTGGGGGTCGCCGGCGATCGTGGACCGGATCTTCGGAAAGCCGAGGACGTCCATGACCCGGTCGTAGAACTGCTCCGAGCGAGTCGGGTCGCGGACGGCGATGTAGACGTGATCGACTCCGATGATCTCGACGCCCATCGCACGCTCAGCCAGCGGGCTTCACGGCGGAGAGGCGGAGCCGCACATAGTCGGCGGTCCACTTGCCGTCGGCATCCGCGAGCGCGGTCCGCAAGGTCTCCGTCACCTCGTCGACGAATGCGGGACGGTCGGGGAGCGGGACGGCCGAGATGAAGCTCGCCGCGAAGATCTCGAGCCAATCGCGGAGGTGACCGGGGAGCGGCGTCGGTCGGGGGATGAGCGCGATGGAACCGACGCGAAACCCCCGCGCCTCGAGCCGGGCCCGGTAGTCCGCGACGGTCGGGAAGTACCACGGATTCGCCTGCTGGCCGTCGATGCCCCGCCGGCCGAGCGCCTC
>VBLA01000146.1 GCA_005879245.1 Deltaproteobacteria bacterium | reverse complement strand
GCCGCCGATCGGATGTCGGGGATGGGGGCGAGCGACAGGTTCTGCACGTACTTCGCCCACTTGTCCGCGACGCTCAGCGCGACGGGCGTGCCCGGCACCTCGGAATCGGAGTAGATCGTGTCACCGAGGTTGATGTTGAAGAAGTTGTGCTCGGCGACCATCGCCGAGTAGACCTCGAAGTTGTTGAAGGCGGGCATCATGGTCATGGGGTCCGGCTGGGCATCGGCGTCGCCTGTGAGCCCGAATTGGATCGTGCGGCGGTGCTCGGGGTCTGGGGCCGCACGGAAGCTTCCCACGCGGCTCTGCTCGGCCCCCATCGTGAAGCGGTAGTAGTGGACGCGATCCGGCGTCAGCCCCGTCACGTCCACTTGGACGGTGTTGTCGTTCGCGGAGTCGGCCATGCCGGCGACGCTGACTAGGGTCCCGAGGAAATTCGGGTTCGTGCTCACGTCGACCATCACCGGACCGCTCGCGCTGGAGTGCGCCCAGAGTCGTGCCGAGGTGGAAGTCACTTCCCCCGCGGCGACGCCCAGATCGAAGCTCGCTCCAGCACGGGTGACCCCGATGCCCGCAGGGAGGAGGAACGCTACGACCAGAGTCGGACCGACGCCCAGACGGGAGATCGCTCCCGCAACGACCGTTCGCTTTATCATGTCACCTCCGGACCGGGGATGCTCGTCCAGTTCACCTCCCGCCGTCAAGGAAAAAAACTACGTCACAAGAGGTGAGGGGAGAGCGCACCCTCTCGACGCGACGCGTAGGCGACGGTGATCGCGATCCGGGGTGGGCTACGACACGGGAAACAGGGGCTGCTCCCAGCGGTCGAGGAACGCTACGCGCTCCACCGGTTTCCGCCGCACCGGCCCATGACCCGCGCCCTCCGGAAATCCGAGCGCCAGATGTGCGCAGGTCGCCCAGCCGACGGGAATGTCGAGGAGCGCACGCACCTCGGGCTCCTTCTGACAGAGGAGCGTCGTCAACGCCGCACCGAGCCCGACGGCGCGGCAGGCGAGGATCAGGTTCTGGACGGCCGGATAGATCGATGCGCCGCCGACCACCGAGGGACGATCGAGGCCCGCGTCGGTGATCGCGAGCTCGGGGATGTGGACGCAGACGACGACGATGACGGGCGCCTCGTGGAAGTGCTCGGCGAGGTGGTCAGCCGAGCCCACCATGCGCTCCTGCCGGGCCCGGGCCTCCGCGGGGAGACCGCTCAGGTGGGCGGTGTAGGCCTGCGAGAAGGTGCGCCAGAGCGGGAGGTAGAGCTCGCGGAGCTGCCGCTTACGCTCGGCGTCGCGCACGACCAGGAAGCGCCAGGGCTGGCGGTTCCCGCCGCTCGGCGCCCAGGTTGCCGCCGTGAGGATCTTTCGCAGGAGCTCGTCCGGCACCGGATCGGGCCTGAGACGGCGGACAGTCCGGCAGGTGCGCAGCGCCTCGAAGAGACTGATCTCTGCCATCGGCTCCTCCTCAAAGCATGGTTGCGTCGGTCGGAAGACCCATCAGCACGCGCCCGGCGAGCTCGAGCGTCGCGGGCGACACCAGCACGTGCTGGGTCGCGACGTGCGCGTCGCGGAAGCGCCGTTGGAGTGGGCTCGAGAGGTGAACGGAGGACCCGCCGCCGAGATCGTACACCGTGCGCGCGACGTCCGCGGCCACCCGCGTCGCATGGGTCGCGGCGAGTCGCAGCGCGGCCCGCTCCTCGAGCGAGATGTCGCCTGCACCGGTGGCGCGGGCCCAGGCCTCGCCGACGGCCTCGTAAAAGAAGGCGCGCGCCGCGCGGAGCCTGGCCTCGGCCTCGGCGAGGGCCGTCTGGGCCGTGGCGCGCTCGGCGAGTGTCCGGGTCGAGCCCTGCGGCTTCTTCCCGCCGGCGAGCGCCACCAGATCGGTGATCGCCGCGCGGGCGATGCCGAGCGCGACGGCGCCGATGCCGAGCGCGAGGAGCCCGAAGACCGGGAAGACGTAGAGCGGTCCTCCCTCCACCGGCCGGTCGGTCATGAGCGATACCGAGCGGGTCACTGGCACGCGGAGCTCCCGCACCTCCATGTCGCCCGAGCCGGTGCCGCATAGACCCGCGGCGAACCAGGAGTCGATGAGCGTCGCCTGCGCGGTGGGAAAGACGAGCAGCCGGCTGTCGAGCATGCCGTTCGGCAGCAGGCGCGGCTTCCCGTCCTCGAGGATCGCGCTGCCGCCCATCAGCCACTGACAGTTGATGCTGCCGCTCGCCCACGGCCAGCGTCCCGAGAGACGGTAGTGGTCGCCCTCGCGCACGGCGCGTCCCAGGGGTGCGAACGCGCCGCCGACAATGGTGGTCGGCTCGGCGAAGACCTCGCGTGCCGCCTCGCGCGGCAGGTAGGCGGCGATGACGGTGCTGGTCACGCCGATCATCAGACACCACCCGGCCGAGCCGTCGGCCTCGCCGATGAGCTCGATCGCCCGGAGCAGGGTCGCCGCCTCGACTTCCAGACCGCCGAGGCTCCGCGGCACCGCCATGCGGAACAGACCGGCCTCGGCCATCGTGCGGGCGAGGTCGGCGGGGAAGCGCCGCGCTTCCTCGATCTCCCGGGAGCGCGGGCGCACGCTCTCCTGAAACGCCTTCGCACGAGCCACAACGTCCATCGTCACTCCGGGAGCCGCAGGCGCGCGGCGATGTTGTTCCGCTGCATGTTCGACGACCCGCCGACGATGGGCATCACGCAGATGTCGCGCACGTAGCGCTCCATGTCGTGCCCCTCTGCACAGCCGTATGCGCCGAGGATGCGCTGGCAGCCGAGGACGATCTCGACCGCCGTCTCGGCGATGAAGAGTTTGGCCATCGAGGTCTCGACCGAGCAGGGACGCGACTGATCCGCCAGCCAGGCGGCATGATAGAGGAGGTGACGGCAGGCCTGGAGCTTCGTCCGGGCCTCGACCAGCGCGTGCCGTACCGACTGGTGGGCGCAGATGGGCTTGCCGAACTGCTGTCGTTCCTGCGCGTAGCGCCAGGCGTCGTCCACCGCGGCCGCGGCGATGCCGTACGCGACCGCGGCGATCTCGAGCTTCTCGACGTCGAGCGCGGGCCCGGCGAGCATGCGCCAGCCCTGGTTCCAGCCTTCGGGGCCGCCCAGGACGTCGTCGATCGGCACGCCGACGTCCTCGAAGATCACGTCGCTCGTCGCCGCATAGCGAAGACCGAGGTGATCGACGTCGACGATCGTGATGCCGGGCAGGCCGGGCGGCACGAGCACCAGGGAGAGATTCCGGTAGCGCGGGGCTTCCGGATCGGAGCGCACGAGGCAGAGGATGTAGTCGGCGACGCGGGCGCCGGTGCACCAGCGCTTCGTCCCGTTCAGGACGAGCATCCGGCCGTCGGCCGACCGCCGCGCCGTCGTCGCGACGCTCGCGAGGTCGCCGCCGACATCGGGCTCGGAGAGGCCGTAGGCGAAGAGCAGCTCACCCCGCGCGATGCGCGGCAGGAGCGCGCGCTGCTGCGCCGGAGAGCCGTTCTCGCTGACGTTGAGGCCACCGTAGAAGGCGCAGTGGATGTACGGCCCCGCGAGCGCGGTCCCCCGGCGGGCGAGCTCGTCGATCACGGTGACGGCAGCCACGATGTCGCGCCCCGCGCCGCCGTACTCCTCGGCGACGGTGAGACCGCAGACGCCCGTCGCCGCCAGCCGGTGGAAGACCTCCCGCGGGAACATCCGCTCGCGGTCCCACCGTCGCACCGCGTCGCGCGGCATCTCGCGCTCGACGAAACGGCGGATCGAGTCGCGCAGCTGCACGAGGTGCGCGGGCTCGTCGACGAAGGAGGTCATGGCGGGCGCGCGCTCACCCGCCGGTGAACCGGGGCTTCCGCTTCTCGCGAAAGGCCGTGATCGCTTCCTGATGGTCCGCGGTCAGATTCGTCATCATCTCGTACGCGATCGAGGCGTCCA
>VBLA01000145.1 GCA_005879245.1 Deltaproteobacteria bacterium | reverse complement strand
CATCAAGATCGCGGACTATGCGAAGGTGATCCCCGGGTTGGCGCTCTTCGTGCTCGGGGTGCTGATCTTCCTGCTCGCCGCGATCCAGGCGAGCTTCGATCCCCGGGAGGTGTGGAGCCGGGTCGAGTGGGCAGCCGGGGAGCGGCGCGCGGCCGCCGGGGAACGGATGGCCGAGGCAACGTCGTGAGCACCCCCGCCGTGACGGCCATGCAGCTGGGCCTGCAGAGCTGCGGGTCCTGCAGCCTGCTCTCGCGGCCCGCGCCCGGCGAGGATGAAGGGCGCTGCCCGCGCTGCGACCGCCTGCTCTCGTTCCGCGAGTCGGGAAGCGTCGAGCGTACCTGGGCCTTCCTGATCGCGGCGGCGATCTGCTACGTGCCGGCCAACCTCCTGCCGGTCCTGACGACGGTCACGGCCTCGGGCCGCGACTCGGACACCATCCTGCAGGGCGTCGTGCTCCTCTGGTCGCCGACCGGGTGGCCGCTCTCGCTGATCGTGCTCGTGGCGAGCATCATGATCCCGAGCGCGAAGATCGTCGCGCTCATCTACCTGCTCGTCTCCGTCCAGCGGGGCTCGGTCGAGAACAACGAGCAGCGCATCCGGCTCTACCGCATCGTCGAGCTCGTCGGGCGCTGGTCGATGGTCGACGTGTTCGTCGACACCTTCACCGCCGCGCTCGTGCAGCTCCAGCCACTCATGTCGGTGGAGCCGGCGCTGGGGCTGGTCTTCTTCGCAGCGGTCGTGGTGCTGACGATGCTCGCAGTCGAGTCGTTCGATCCCCGACTGATCTGGGATCCCCTGAGCGCGAGAGAGGTGCGGTATGCCTGAGCGGGACCCACCGCTCCCCCACGTCGGCGAGGCGCGGACCGTCGTCAAGAAGCGCACCCGGCTCTCCGTCGTCTGGATCGTCCCCATCGTGGCCGCGCTCACCGGCGTCTGGGTCGCGGTGACGAGGATCCTGAGCGAGGGGCCGAAGATCACGATCGCGCTCCGGTCGGCGGAGGGACTCGAGGCGGGCAAGACGAAGATCCGCTACAACGGCGTGGACATCGGCGGCATCACGATGATCCGCCTGTCGGACGATCGCCAGGGCGTGATCGCCACCGCGCAAATGGCCCCCAAGACGGAGGAGTTCCTGGTCGAGGACACGAAGGTCTGGGTCGTTCGGCCGCGCATCTCCGGCGCCACGGTTTCGGGCCTGGGCACCCTCATCTCGGGGGCCTACATCGGCATGGAGATCGGTCACTCGAGGAAGAAGCAGCGCGACTTCGTGGCGCTCGCCGCACCGCCGGTGGTGACCGGTGACGTCCCCGGCCGCTTCTTCGTCCTCGAGACCCCGAACCTGGGCTCCCTCGACTACGGCACGCCGATCTACTTCCGGCGGCTGGAGGTCGGCCAGGTCGTGTCGTACGAGCTCGACAAGGCGGGCCAGTCCTTTGGCGTCCGGGTGTTCGTGCACGCGCCCTACGACCAGTACGTCACCCCGAGCACGCGCTTCTGGCACGCGAGTGGGATCGACCTGTCCCTCTCCGCGACCGGCGTGAGCGTCCAGACCCAGTCACTCCTGTCCGTCCTGATCGGAGGCATCGCCTTCGAGACGCCCGCGACCGGTCCCGTCCTCCCGGCGGCCGACGCGGACACGGTCTTTCCCCTGTTCGTCAACCGGGCGGAGGCGTACAAGCCGGCCGCGCGCGATCCGCATTCCTACGTGCTCGTCTTCCGGCAATCGATCCGCGGGCTCTCGCAGGGCGCGCCGGTGGAGTTCCGGGGCGTCCCGATCGGCGAGGTCGTGGAGATCAGCCCGCAATTCGACGCGAAGACCGACGACTTCACCGTGTCGGTGACCATCCGGGTGGACCCGAGGATGCTCGGCGTGAAGGTCGTCGACGAGGATCCGGGCGATGCGAGCGCGCGCCGGAAGAGGACGATCGAGACGTTGGTGGCGCGCGGCTTCCGCGCGCAGCTCCGGTCGGGCAGCCTGCTCACCGGGGCGCTGTTCGTGGCCGTCGACTTCTTCCCCGACGCGCCCCCGGCGACGGTGGACTGGTCGCAGGAGCCGGTAGAGCTGCCGACAGTGCCAGGCCAGATGGAGGGGCTCGAGGCGAGTGTCGCCAGCATCCTCAGGAAGATCGACAAGATGCCGCTCCAGGGGATCGGCGACGGCCTGAAGAAGGCGATCTCCGAGCTCGACCTGACGCTCGTGAGCGCGCGGGGCACCCTGGACAACGCGGACAAGCTGGTCCAGCCGAACTCCGTGCTCGGCGAGCAGCTGGGGACCACGCTCCAGGAGGTCAGCCGCGCCGCCCGGGGGCTACGCGTGCTCGCCGACTACCTCGAGCAGCATCCCGAGGCACTCCTGCGCGGCAAGCCCGGGGAGGCCAAGTGATGGCGCGCCGTATTGCCCAAGTGGTGTCGATCGTGTTCGTGGTCGCGGCTACTGCCGGCTGTCGCGCCTCGGCCCCAGCACGGTTCTACACCCTTGCCTCCACGGCGAGCACGGACGGCGCGCCGGCCGCGAACTACGCCGTCACCGTCGGTCCGGTCACCGTTCCCGCGTCCGTCGACCGGCCGCAGTTCGTGGTGCAGGTCGCGCCCAACCGGGTGGCGCTCGACGAGTTCAATCGCTGGGTAGCGCCGCTCGACGAGAGCATCGCACGCGCCGTCGCCGGTAACCTCGCGGTGCTCCTCGGGACGCCGCGGGTGGCGACGGCGCCGCTGGCGAACTTCGATCCCGCCTATCGGGTGACGATCGCCGTCCAGCGCTTCGATTCGATCCCGGGCGACGCGGTCGTCATCGACGCCGTGTGGACCATCCGCAACGTGGCGAACGGGGGAACGCGCTCGGGCCGCACGGTCGCGCGCGAGGCGGTGCAGGGCGAGGGCTTCGAGGCGCTCGCGGCGGCGCACAGCCGTGCGCTCGCCAATGTGAGCGGCGACATCGCTGCCGCCATCCGGGCCGAGGCCGGAAGCCACGGTGTGCTCGGCGTCGCCCGGTAGCGACGTCGCACGAGCGGGTTCCCGCGTTACGGCACAGGCGCGTGTAGCTGCGTCTGGAGTTGGAGCATGCTTCTCTCGCTGACCCGGATGAAGCCTCGACCCGGCCGGTCGAGATCGACGATCACCATCAGGACCAGCGCGATCGCCAGGGCCAAGCTGAGGACCGAGAAGATGTGGCGGTGATTCCCGAGGCCGTACCCGTAGGACATCGCGCCCATCCCGATCATGCCGACGGTGGCGGCCAGGAGGATCACGGTCACGGGAACCCGGTTCGCGAGCGCCGCCATCCGCGCGGACGCGAGATCGAACGTCTCGTTCAGTGCCTGGAGCAAGAGTCCGCTCGTGATGGCGCGCGGATCCTGCTGCGCGATGCCGCCGGCCCGTGACCACAGCCGCTCCTGCAGCTGTTCGGATTCCACCCGTGCGGCCTGCTGGCGCACGGTGTCCCCGTCGTCGAACCGCAGCCGCGCGTCGAGGTAGTCACGCAGCAAGCCGGCGATCGCCTCTCCATCGCCGGGGATGAGGCGGGCGCGGAGATGGGCGGTCCCGATCGCGTTCGCCTCCTGCACGACGAGATCCTGCCGCTTCTCGAAGCGCGATACGGCCATCGACATCGTGAACCCCAGGAGGAGCGCGATCAGACCGAGCAGCGCCGCCTGGACCACCGGGAGCTGCGACTTCGCGGTGTCGTCCACCGTGTGTCGCGTCATGCCCCCGCAACGGAAGCCGATCTCGCTGGCCACGAGGAGCAGTCCG
>VBLA01000144.1 GCA_005879245.1 Deltaproteobacteria bacterium | reverse complement strand
GTGCGCTTTGCACAGGGTGCTAGACTCACGCCGGTCTACCGGCGCCACGAGCTGCAAATCGGCCGTCGCGTCCGCGGCCCGGCCGTCGTGTGCGAGTACAGCGCGACGACGTTAGTGCCACCCGGGTGGTGGTGGCGCGTGGACCGCGTGGGCGGCGTCGTTCTCGAGGCGTCGCGCGCGTGACGATGGACCCGCTCGCCCTCGAGATCGCTCACCATCGCCTCGCGGCCATCGCCGAGGAAATGGGCGTCGTGCTCGGGCGGACGGCGCTCTCGCCGAACATCAAGGAGCGGCGCGACTACTCATGCGCGCTGTTCGACGCGGGTGGCGACCTGGTGGCGCATGCGGCGCACATTCCCGTGCACCTTGGGTCGACTCCGCTCGCCGTTCGGGCCGCCCTCGCGCGCGTGTCGATGGGGCCAGGCGACGTCGTCATCCTGAACGATCCCTTCGCGGGCGGCACGCACCTCCCCGACGTGACCGTGGTCGCGCCGGTGTTCCTTCCGGGTGCGCGACGTGCGCTCGGCTACGTCGCCAACCGTGCCCATCACTCGGACATCGGGGGCATGGCTCCGGGCTCGATGCCGTTGGCGACCGAGATCTTCCAGGAGGGATTCCGGCTGCCGCCGGTGCGGCTGGTCGTGAGCGGGCAGGTGGTGCGGGACGTCCTGGCCCTCTTCCTCGCCAACACCAGGGTTCCGAGGGAGCGCGAAGGGGATCTCATGGCGCAGTGGGCGGCGCTCCGCGTCGGCGCCGACCGCCTCTCCACGCTCACCGCCCGGCTCGGGAAGGAGCGCGTCGTCCGGGAGATGGTCGCGCTCCAGAGCTACTCCCGGGCCCTGATGCGGGCGACCCTCGACGCCCTGCCGTCGGGCACCTACCGTGCCATCGACGTGCTCGACGATGACGGATTCGGGGCGGCACGTCTTCGAATTGCCGTCACCGTCACGATCGGGCGCGGCCGGGCCCGCATCGATTTCCGGGGCACCGCGCCGCAGAGCAAGGGGCCGGTCAACGCCAACCTGGCGGTCACCCGCTCGTGCGTCCTCTACGTCTTCACCGCGCTCGCCACCGAACAGATTCCCCCGAACGAGGGGCTGGCGAAGCCCCTGCAGGTGATCGCGCCCGAAGGCTCGCTCGTGAATGCTCGCTTCCCCGCAGCGGTCGCTGCCGGCAACGTCGAGACCTCGCAGCGGATCGTGGACGTCCTCCTCCGGGCCCTCGCGTCGGCGGCACCCGAGCGCATCCCTGCCGCCAGCGCAGGCTCGATGAATAACGTCGCGGTGGGGGGGATCGCGACTGGGGCTGCCTTCGCCTACTACGAGACGATTGCAGGTGGTGCGGGTGGTGGTCCCGAGCGCCCGGGAGCCTCGGCCATCCATACCCACATGACGAACACGATGAACACCCCGATCGAAGCGCTCGAGGCGTACTACCCGCTCCGCGTGCAGCGCTACGCCGTGCGACGGGGCTCGGGAGGCCGAGGCCGCCATCGGGGGGGTGACGGCGTCGTGCGCGAGCTCGAGTTCCTCGCGCCTGCGCAGGTGACCTTGCTTGCGGAGCGGCGCCGGGTGGCGCCGTACGGGCTTCGGGGTGGCTCTCCCGGCTCACCGGGTGAGGACTGGGTCGTTCACGCCGGCCGCGCTCGCCGTCTCCCAGCCAAGACGACGTTTACCGTGGAGGCGGGGGATCGCTTGCGGGTCGCGACGCCTGGCGGTGGTGGATACGGTCCCGTCCGGCGCCGCCGATAGGGTCAGGCCGCTGCCTCCCGCTTCTCCTTGAGCAGAGCGTCGAGGCGTCGCTCGACCGCCGAAAGACGCTTGGTCATCTCATGCATGTCGTCTTTCGTCACGAGGTTGAGCCGCTTGACGACTGCCTCTACGAGACGGGTCGCCTGCTCTTCCAGCGCCGACAGGATGCGCGTGCGCTGGGATTCGATCTCCTCGATCGCCCGCTCGGCGCGCTTCCGGAGATCGGTCTGGAGCCTGCGGGCGTCGGCCATCAGGCCGGACACGGCCTCCCGACGGCTGCCGACCGTGAGCGCCCGCGCGTCGCGGCGGATGCGGCTTACCAGTCGTTCGCCCTCGGTCTGCATACGCTTCATCGATGCCCGCATCTGCCTCAGCGAAAGGCGGGGCTTGGGGGTAGCCATCGCGGAATCCTCCCTAAATCGATCGTATGGAAGAGGTATCGGATAATACGCACCGCGTCATCAGTCAACCCCCTGAAGGGGTGAGGGGTCCAATGGCCCAACGACACGTGTCAAAGGCCTGACGCGGGGGGGATTGGGTCAGACATCCGTTGACCCTTCGTCGCGATTCGAGTAGCAGGCCAGTCATCCCGCTGCCCGGCGGTCACCCGGTCGCATAGCTCAGCTGGTTAGAGCGCCTGCCTCACATGCAGGAGGCCCGTGGTTCAAGTCCACGTGCGACCACTGTGGTCAAGAGCCCCACGTCACTCCGCGGGCCTTTGAACGGTGGAGATCCGTCAGATGACGGCCCGGATCGCACCCGGCGACGGGCCGCTCGCTCGACGTTCTCACTCTTGACAGGCCGGTTCCCGTGCGGCACGCCCCCGCGATGTCCATGGTGGTGGTGCGCGACCTGCAGAAAGTCTTCCGCCAAGGGGACAGCGAGGTCCAGGCTTTGGCAGGTGTCTCGCTCGACGTCGCGGCGGGCGAGTTCCTCTCGATCATGGGGCCGAGCGGGTCGGGGAAGAGCACGCTCCTCCACCTGATCGGCGGGCTCGATCAGGCGAGCGCGGGGGAGATCCGAATCGACGGCCGAGAGCTCTCGCGGATGACTGACGACGAGATCACGATGTTCCGGCGCCGGAAGATCGGGATCGTCTTCCAGTTCTTCAACCTCCTGCCCGCACACTCGGCCGAGGAGAACGTCGCTCTCCCGCTGTTGCTCGACCGCCGCCGCCCGCGGGACGTCCGCCCACGCGTCGAGGCGGCCCTGGCGCAGGTGGGTCTGCTGCACCGCCGACGCCACCGGCCGGACGAGCTCTCCGGGGGCGAGATGCAGCGAGTGGCGATCGCCCGCGCGCTGGTCATCGATCCGGCCGTCATCCTGGCCGACGAGCCGACTGGCAACCTCGACACCCGGACCGGTGAGGAGATCCTCGGGCTTCTCCGCGAGGCCAATCAGGCCCGCCGGGCGACCATCCTGCTCGTCACACACGAGGCACGCGCCGCGGCCTGCGGGAGCCGGATCGTGACCTTGAAGGACGGTGTGGTCGTGAGCGAGACGACCACCAGCCCGTCGGCCGTGGCCCCGAGCTAGCTACCAGCCGGCCAGCTCGGCTGCGCGCGCCCGGTGGTAGCCTGCCTCGCCGAGGAAGGCGCGGTCGAAGATCGACCGCCGGAACCAGAGATGGAGGTCGTACTCCCAGGTGAAGCCGATGCCGCCGTGCAGTTCGGTCGTGACGCGCGCGACGCGGTCGAAGAGATCCGTCAGATGCGCCTTGGCGATCGCGGCGTGACGCTCGGACCGATCGCGGATCCGGTCAAAGGCGTGCGCGGCATACCACCAGAGCGACAGCGCCGGGTCGAGCTCGGTTGCCAGGTCGGCGAGCTGGTGCTTGACGCCCTGGAAGGCTCCGATCGGCTGCCCGAACTGCTCTCGCGTGAGCACGTAGCGAACCGTCATCTCGAGACAGCGGCGTGCCCCTCCGTAGGCATCGGCGGCGAGCAGCACGAGGCCGGCGTCGCGGGCGCGGTCGGTCGCCGTCCGCCCGGTGGCGACTCGGGTGGCGGGTGCCCCCGTGAGTGCGACGGCGGCCACCCGTCGGGTCATGTCGGTGGTCCGCTGCGCCGTCACCTCGAGCCCGGGGGCGCCGCGCTCCACGAGCCAGAGGCCCGGACCATCGTCGTCCTGCGCTGCGACCAGGATTGCGTCGGCGATCTCCGCGTACGGGACGAGCGGCTTCCGGCCGGTGAGGGTACCGCCGCGGGCGCGGGTCGCGAGACGGCCGGCATCCCACTCGTCGCCCTCCTCGCCGAGCGCGAAGGTGACGATCGCATCCCCCTGCGCGATGGCGGGAAGCCAGCGTGTCCCCACCTCGTGGTTCCCGGCCGCGACCAGCGCCACGGTGGCGAGCGCGCAGGCGAGGAACGGCCCCGGAGTGCAGGCCCAGCCGAGCTCCTCGGCGGCCAGTGCTGCATCGAGCAGCTCGAGGCCCGATCCGCCGTGCTCCACCGGGACGTGAAGTCCCAGGACGCCGAGCCCCGCGAGGCCGAGCCACAGCTCCGGGTCGTGGCCGCTCGGGGCCTCCATGATCGTCCGCACGCGGGGCGGGGGGCATTCGGTCTCGAGGTACCGCCGAATCGTGTCCTTCAGGAGGACCTGTTCCTCGGACAGGCCGAAGTCCATCACCCACTCCGCGCGTTGCGCTCGGTGATCACGCTCCGCGCCATTCGCCGTCCTACTTTCGGGCGTCGCGCGGCAGCCCGAGCCCGCGCTCCGCGATGATGTTCCGCTGGATGTTCGCCGCGCCACCGGCGATCAGCACGCCGAGCGACCACATGTACGCCGTGCCGAACATCCCCATGGCGGGCGCACTCGGCTCGCCCGGCGCCAGCAGCGCCCGGTCCCCCATGACGTCCATCGCCAACTTCGCGATGTCGTAGCCGAGGGTCGTCGAGCTGAGCTTCATCACCATTCCGGCGAGGCCTGGCTCGTCACCACGTGCGCTCATGGTGAGGAGGCGGTAGCCCTGGTACTCGTTGGCCAGGAGCCGTGCCTCGAGCTCGACGAGTGCGAACCACCGATCAGCGCGCGCTCGTGCTTGAGGGTCGAGCGGCTCACCACCCATCCCTGACCTCGCCGTCCCACCAGATTCTCGGCCGGTACGCGCACGTTGTCGAAGAAGACCTCGTTGAAGTCCGCGTCGCCCGTCATCTGGCGGAGGGGCCTGACGTCGAGGCCGGGTGTCTGCATGTCGATCAGCAGGTAGCTGATCCCGTCGTGCTTCGGCTTGTCCGGCTCGGTGCGAACCAACGCGAACATCCAGTCGGAGTCCTGCGCATTCGACGTCCAGATCTTCTGCCCGCTCACTACCCAGTGGTCGCCTTCCAGGACGGCTCGCGTCTTGAGCGACGCGAGGTCGCTGCCCGCTCCCGGCTCGCTGTAGCCCTGGCACCATCGGATCTTTCCGAGCAGCGTGTCGCGGACGAAGCGTTCCTTCTGCGCCTCGGTCCCGTGCTCGAGGAGGGTCGGTACCAGCATGCTCGGTCCCTGACCGACCACCTCACCGGGCGCCTTCGCTTGGCGGAACTCCTCACCGATGATGGCCGCCTTGAGGGGGTCGGGCGGTTGCTCCGAGCCGCCGTAGCGGCGCGGCACGTGGCGGTAGAGGTACCCGCGCTCGATGGCCTTCAGGCGGAAGGTCGTCGCCCGACTGTCGGTGCGGACGGCGCCTCCCAAGGTCGCCACGCTGCTCGGATCGGATACGGTGGCAGCCGCGTCCTCGGGCGTCCAGTGCTCGGCGAGAAAACGACGCACCTCCGCCCGGAACTGCTCGTACTCGGCACTGTAGCTGAGATTCACGCGGCCCTCCTTCGGAGTGACGGCGTTGATTATCAGGTTCCGCGCAGCTGAGACAATCTGTGCGGGCCATCGCCGCCGTCGCAGACCGCATGGCACGCGCGCCCGCGCCGCGGGAGCCTTCAGTCGAGGAGCGCGCTCGCGACGAAGCGGACCGTCGCCATCGACCCGTTCAGCAGGTCGGCGAGGACGTCGAGCAGAATGCCGCGTACTGCGACGTCGCGCCCGAGGCGCTCGAGCAGGTCGGCGCTGTCCCGCAGGCCCTGGATCATCGCATCGAACTGATCCTGCGACGCGACCTCGTTCATGGTGCGGCTCATAACCCCGGCCGCCCGCACTTGACAAGCGGGGCGTGAAAAAATTCTCTCCAACAGCTAGGAGGAAGCATGGGCCGCCTCCGCCGGGTGCTGGTGCGTGCCGGGCTCGCGTTCGCCGTGCTTCTCCTGGTGGCGACGGGAGCAGGTGTCGCGTGGCTCGACGGGCGCATCCGCGCCTACCTCGCCGGTCCGCCCCTCGGCGCGACGCGCATCTACGCCGCACCCCTCGTCCTCACATCCGGCGGGCGCGTTCCGGGCGGCTCCCTCGTACGGAAGCTCGGGCGACTCGGCTATCGGGCCGTCGCGGGGACAGCGCCGCTGGCGGCAGGCGAGTTCCGGTGGCACGGCGACACGGTGGACCTGGTGGCGGAGCCCTCGCCCGAGCCCTGGGCGACGGGGCCGCGACGCGCCCGTGTCGTCGTGCGTGACGGAGTGGTGACGGACCTCCGCGAGCTCGAGGGTGCTCCCCTCGAACGTTTCGAGCTCGAGCCCGAGGTTCTCGCGGTCCTCGGTCGCGAGGGGCCGGCGCTGGGCGCCGGGGAGGACGAGGCGCCGCCCATCTGCCGTGCCGCCGTGTTCGCCGCCGAGGACCGCAACTTCCTCCACCATCCGGGTGTCGACCCGATCGCGATCGCGCGCGCTCTCCTCGCGGATCTCCGCGCCGGCGCGCCACGCCAGGGCGGGAGCACTCTCACCCAGCAGCTCGTGAAGAACACCTTCCTCTCGCCCCGCCGAACCCTCGTCCGCAAGCTCCAAGAGGCGGCGCTCGCCATCCTCCTCGAGGTGCGTACGACGAAGGAGGAGATCCTACGGCGCTACCTCGCCTCGGTCTACCTGGGGACGGACGGTGACGTGCCGATCCACGGCTTCGCCGAGGGCGCGCAGGTTTACTTCGGCGAGCCGCTCCCCGAGCTCGGTCCCGCGGAGTGCGCGCTGCTCGCCGGTCTCATCCGCTCGCCGAACGGGCTTGCGCCGCGCCGCTATCCCCGGGCCGCCCTCGCCCGCCGCAATCGGGTCCTCGCGGGCATGGCGGAGGAAGGCGTCCTCGACGCCGCCGCGAGCGCGGCGGCGTCGCGCGAGCCGCTCCGCCTCGCGCCGCCGCGGGTGCGGTCCGTCGCTGCGCTCTACGTCGCTGCCGAGGTGGCACACCTGCTCCCCGAGCTGCTCCCGCCTCGCTTCGCCCAGGCACCCGGCCTGTCCGTCTTCACGGGGATCGACGTCGACCTGCAGCACGAGGCCGAACGCGCGGTCCGACGTGGCATCGACAGGCTCGAGGAAGGACGGCACCGCCGCCAGCCACTTCAGGCCGCACTGCTCGCTCTCGACCCGCAGAGCGGGCGTGTGCGAGCGCTCGTGGGGGGGCGCGACTACGGCTCGAGCCCGCTCGATCGGGCGATGCGAGCGCGCCGCCAGCCGGGCTCGGCATTCAAACCCTTCGTCTACCTGGTGGCGCTCGACCCGAGCCGCCGCCCGGACGTGCCGGCACGCACGGTGGTGTCGCCGCTCGAGGACGAGCCCATCACCATCGAGCTCGCGGGCAGCGGCGTCTGGCGCCCGGCCAACTACGACGGTGAGTTCGCTGGCACGCTGCCACTCGAAGATGCCCTCGCCGGGTCGCGCAACGCAGCGACCGTCCGGCTCGCCCTCGACGTCGGCCTGGAGGCCGTGCAGCGCGCGGCAGTCGACGCGGGGATCAGCTCCCCGCTGCCGCAGGTGCCGTCGCTCGCCCTGGGAGTGGCGGAGACCTCGCTCCTCGAGCTGACCGCGGCTTACGGCGTGTTCGCGGACGGAGGCGTCCGCCGCCCGCCGGCGCTCATCGTCGCGGTGACGGCAGGAACGGGCGAGACGCTCTATGCGGCGCCGTCCGAGGAGACGCGGGTGCTCACGCCCGGCGTCGCCTATCTGGTGACGCATCTGCTCGAGCGCGTGATCGACACCGGGACGGGCAAGTCGGCACGCGAGGCCGGGCTGGAAGGCCCGGCGGCGGGCAAGACCGGGACGACGGACGACACGCGCGACGCGTGGTTCATCGGCTTCACGAGCGACGTGGTCGCGGGAGTCTGGGTGGGTCGGGACGACCACCAGCCGATCGGGCTCACCGGGGCGCAGGCCGCGCTTCCCATCTGGACGGACTTCGTGCGCTCTGCCTCGCCCGGCGGCCCGGCGGCCAGTGCTTTCCCGGTGCCCGACGACATCGTGTGGCGCGATGTCGATCCCACCACCGGCCTCCTCGCCACCGCGGGCTGCCCCGAGACCCGGCATGAGCCCTACCTCGTCGGTAGCGAGCCCCGCGAGACCTGCGATCAGCACGGCGGCGGTCTCGTCGCGGTGGGGGAGGAAGTCGGCGAGGCCGTGCGGGACGGGGGCAAGGCGATCGAGTCGGTCGGCCGTCGCGTGCGCGACTGGTTCGGCCGCCTCTTTCACTGATGCCCTGCGGCCGGCTAGGCTCGTCCGGCATGCCTCGTCGACGATTGCTGGCTGGTGTGCTGGCGGCCGCGCTGTCGCTTCCTGCGTGCGGGCTCCTGCATCGCGCGCGGTCGGAGTCCCCACGATGGATCGACCTGAACACCGCGGCGGCGAGCGCCGTCGAGCGGCTCCCGGGGATCACACCGAGCATGGCGCGCCGGATCGTCGCCGGCCGTCCCTACGGCGACCCCCACGAGCTGGTCGAGCGCAACATCCTGACCGAGCACGAGTTCGAGCGGATCGAAGATCTGGTGACGGTCCCTGCGGCCCGGCGGTGAGCATGGAGGCAGGGCCCCAGGCCGAGCTCGGGACGCTCCTCCCCGTGTGGAGTGCCCTGCCGTTCGCCGGAATGCTCCTCTCGATCGCGCTCTTCCCGCTGCTCGCGGCGGGCTTCTGGCACCGCCACTACGCCAAGGTCGCGGCGGCCTGGGCGGTAGTGGTGATCGTTCCCTTTGTGCTCGCCTACGGCGGGGCCGCCGTCCACG
>VBLA01000143.1 GCA_005879245.1 Deltaproteobacteria bacterium | reverse complement strand
TTCCCCCCGCCTCCACTCTCTCCTAAACGGGGCTCTACGTGCGTCGCGATCCGGGCCGATTCGGCGGGATCCGCATTTGACGGCCTCTGTGCCCAAGAAACGGATGCGGTACACCCGTTCGCACAGCTTGACAGCCGTGCGCTCGAGAAGAGCGGGATCGCCGGATGTCAGGAGGCTTCCCGTCGCGGGAAATACCTCCGGCGGCGTCCACCGGCACGCGTGCTGAGCGCGCACGAACAAGATCGCTCACCCCGTGCCCCCGTGCTAGAAGCCCCGGATCCTACGCTTTGTCGGCAACCTCCGCCCCTGGGTCGATCCCCTCCCGGACCCCGAAGAGCCCATCCGCACTGAGCTCTTCAGCGTTGAGCGACTCGAGCAACACGCCGAGAGCCTCGCGGCCGCGCAGCGCGTAACGGACGACCCGCGCCGCGGGTGGCGCCTGCTGCCGCGGCTCGTCGACAACGGCCGTGCTCTCCTCGCTTCCTACCGCGCCCTCGCGGAAGCGATCCGCGAGGAGCGCGCGATCACCGCGGCGGCAGAGTGGTTGGTCGACAACTTCCACATCGTGGACGACCAGCTCCGCCAGATCCGCGAGGACCTGCCGCGCCGCTTCTACCGCGAGCTGCCCAAGCTTGCGGCCGGGTTCCTGGAGGGTTACCCGCGGGTCTTCGGCGTCGCCTGGGCGTTCGTGGCGCACACCGACAGCCGCTTCGAGCCCGAGGCCCTGCGGCGCTTCGTGCGCGCCTACCAGCACGTGCAGCCGCTCATGATCGGCGAGCTGTGGGCAGTCCCCATCACGCTGCGCATCCTGCTAGTCGAGAACCTCCGGCGGCTCGCGGAGCGGATCGTGCGGGACCGGACGGCGCGTCAAGAGGCCGACGGGCTCGCCGACCGGCTGCTCGGCCTCGGCGGACGAACGCCGGCGGATGCGACAGCGGCGCTGGCGCGTATCGAGAAGGGCAGGCTGCCCACGGCCTTCGCCGTGCAGCTCGTCCAGCGCCTGCGCGAGCAGGATCCGGACGTCGTGCCGGCGCTGCGCTGGCTCGAGGAGCGGTTCGCGGCCCAGGGCACGACGACGGAAGAGATCGTGCGCCTCGAGCACCACCGGCAGGGGGCCATGAACGTGACCGTCCGCAACATCATCACGAGCATGCGCCTGATGTCGAATTTCGACTGGAGGGAGTTCTTCGAGAGCCTGAGCCCGGCCGACGAGGTACTCCGCGCCGACACGGACTTCGCGGCGTTGGACTTCCCGACCCGCGACCGCTACCGCCACGCGATCGAGGACCTATCGCGGGGCTCCCGCTGCTCGGAGGTCGAGGTGGCCCGCCGGGTGGTGGCGCGCACGAAGGAGGCTGCCGCGACGAACCATCCCGGGCACGAGCGCCGGCGTGACCCCGGATTTCACCTGCTCGCGCAAGGACGCGCGGCGCTCGAGCACGAGCTCGGCTTTCGCGTCCGCCCGGCGCGGTGGTTGACCCGCGCTTACCTCGCCGCCGCCATGCCGGCTTACCTGGGGACGGTCGCGCTCCTGACCGCGCTCGTCCTCGCCCCGCCCCTGATCCTCGCCGGGCACGCCGGCGTGGGCCCTGCCGGGCTCCTCCTCTTCGCCCTGCTTGCCCTCGTGCCGGCCACCGACCTCGCCATCGCGCTCACGAACCTCGGGGTCGTCGAGCGGATCGGCCCTCGGCCTCTGCCGAAGCTCGAGCTGCGCGACGGGGTGCCGGCCGAGCTGCGGACGCTGGTAGTGATGCCCGCGCTCCTCACCAGCGAGGCCCATGTCGAGGAGCTGATCGCCCAGCTCGAGGTGCACTACCTCGCCAACCCCGATGGCGAGCTTCGCTTCGCTCTTCTATCGGACTGGACCGACGGCCAGGCCGAGACGAGGCCGGACGACGAGCGGCTCATCGCGGCGGCGGCCGAGGGGATCGCGGGCCTGAACGCGCGGCATGGCCCCGCGTCCGACGACGGGGAGCGCTTCTTCCTCTTCCATCGCGCCCGGCGCTGGAACGAGCGCCAGGGAGGGTGGATCGGGTGGGAGCGCAAGCGCGGAAAGCTGCATGAGCTCAACCGCCTGCTGCGTGGGGCAACGGACACCGCCTTCGTGGTAATGGGCGGCCGGCCGACGGCCCCGCCGTCCGGGGTCCGCTACGTCATCACGCTCGATGCCGACACCCGGCTCCCCGTGGGTGCCGCGCGGGCGCTGATCGGCACCATGGCCCAGCCCTTGAACCGGGCACGGTTCGACCCGCGCGCGGGGCGCGTAGTCGAGGGCTATGGGGTGCTTCAGCCGCGCGTGACGCCGACGTTGCCCCCCGACCGGAAGGGCTCGGTGTACCAGTGGATATCAGCCGGCCCGTGCGGGATCGACCCCTATGCCTCGGCGGTCTCGGACGTCTACCAGGATCTCTTCGGCGAGGGGTCCTACACCGGCAAAGGCATCTATGACCTGGATGCGTTCGAGGCGGCGCTCGCCGGCCGTGTGCCCGAGAATGCCCTCCTGAGCCATGATCTCTTCGAGGGGGTGTTCGCGCGTGCGGGGCTGGTGACTGACATCGCCTTCTTCGAGGAGTTCCCGACCCACTACCTGGTGGCGTCGCTCCGCCAGCACCGCTGGGCGCGCGGCGACTGGCAGCTCCTCCCGTGGATCGTCGGGCGGCGTGCCGCTGGCGTGCCCTTTCTCGGCCGGTGGAAGATGATCGATAACCTCCGGCGGACGCTCTCGGCGCCCTCCGCCGTCCTCACGCTCCTAGCGGCCTGGACGCTCACATCACTGGCGGCGATGTGGACGACGTTCATCCTTGTCGTGATCACCCTCCCGGCGCTCGTGCCCGTCCTCACCCGGCTCGTGCCGCGCCGGCGGGGCATCTCGAAGCGGAGCCACGTGGGCGGGATAGCCGCCGACCTGGCGATGGGTCTCGCGCAGGTGACGCTCACGGTGACCCTGCTGGCCCATCAGGCGTGCGTGATGGCGGATGCGATCGTCCGCACCCTGGTACGCCTCTATGGAACGCGCCAGCGACTTCTGGAGTGGGTGACCGCCGCGCAGGCGAAGTCCGGCCTCGGCCTCGAGCTGGCCGACTTCTACCGTCGGATGGCCGCGGCCGTGGGGCTCGCGCTCGGGGCCGCCGCGCTCGTCGCCGTCGTCCGGCCGGCGACCTGGCCGGTGGCGGTGCCGTTCCTCGTCCTCTGGGTTCTCTCACCGCTCGTGGCCCAGCGCATCAGCCTGCCACCCCGAGCAACGGGGAACGAGCCGCTGTCGCCGCGCCAGGAGCGTCTCCTCCGTCTCACCGCTCGGCGCACGTGGCGCTTCTTCGAGAGCTTCGTCGGGCCGGAGGACCACGCGTTGCCGCCCGACAACTTTCAGGAAGACCCGAAGCCGGTGGTTGCCCACCGGACCTCGCCCACCAACATCGGCCTGTATCTTCTCTCCACGATCGCCGCCCGTGACTTCGCGTGGCTCGGCCTCCTCGACACCGTCGAGCGCCTCGAGGCGACCTTCGAAACCCTCACGAAAATGGAGCGGTTTCATGGGCACTACTACAACTGGTACGAGACCCGCACGCTGCGTCCGCTCGAGCCGCCGTATGTCTCGTCCGTCGACAGCGGGAATCTCGCCGGTCACCTCCTCACCCTCGCGCAGGCGTGTCGGGAGCTGACCGAGCGCCCGCTACTCGGTCCGAGCGCGCTGGCGGGCGTCGACGACACTCTCGGGCTCGTGCGTGAGTCCGCCGCGGCGCTCCCGGACAATCGGCGCACGCAGACCGTCACCCGCCGGCAGCTCGCCGACGCCGTCGAGGCCCTGGCGATCGCCCTCGGTGCGGCGCCGAACACGCCTGCCGCCTGGGCGCGCTGCCTCGGCCAGCTGGATGGCTTGGCCCACACCCTGGTCGACGTGGCGGGGACACTGTACGCCGAGCGCGGCGACGGGGCCGCGGCGGAGCTGCTCGCGTGGTCTCGGGCCGTCGCCGCCACCGTGCAGAGTCACGCGCGTGACATGGACACTCTGCTGCCCTGGGCGCGCGCTCGCCGAGGGCCTCGAGCGCGCGGCCGATGCCTGCGGCACGCTCGTCCGTCGCCTGCTCGCCCTCGCCCGGCTCGCGCGCGAGCTCTTCGAGGCTATGAAGTTCGGCTTTCTCCTCGATCCCACGCGCAACCTTCTCGCGATCGGCTATCGCGTGCCCGAGGGCGATCCAGACCCGAACTGCTATGACCTTCTCGCCTCGGAGGCGCGTCTGGCCAGCTTCGTCGCCATTGCCAAGGGTGACGTCCCGGCCTCCAACTGGTTCCAGCTCGGGCGCGCCATGACGCCCGTTGAGCGGGGCTCGGCGCTCGTCTCCTGGTCGGGCTCGATGTTCGAGTACCTGATGCCTGCGCTCGTCATGCGGTCGCCGCCCGGGAGCCTCCTCGAGCAGACCTATCGCCTCGTCGTCCGCCGCCAGGTCCGCTATGGCGCGACGCGCGGTGTGCCCTGGGGCGTCTCCGAGTCCGCCTTCAATGCGCGGGACCTCGAGCTGACATATCAGTACTCGAACTTCGGTGTTCCGGGCCTGGGGCTCAAGCGCGGCCTCAGCGAGGACCTCGTGATCGCGCCCTACGCGACCGCCCTGGCGGCGATGATCGATCCCGGCCCCGCGGCCGAGAACCTCGAGAGGCTCGCCACCCTCGGCGCCTGCGGGGCCTACGGATTCTACGAGGCGCTCGACTACACGGCCACCCGTCTGCCGGAAGGCGAAGCCGCCGGCCTCGTGCGCGCCTACATGGCGCACCACCAGGGCATGACCCTGGTCGCGATAGCGAACGTGCTGCACGACGGCGCCATGCGGGCGCGCTTTCACGCTGAGCCCATCGTGAAAGCCGCCGACCTGCTGCTCCAGGAGCGGGCACCGCGGGACATCGCGGTCGCCCGGCCACGGGCCGAGGAGGTCAAGACGGCGGCCCACGTCCGCGACCTCGTCGGGCCGGTGGTGCGGCGCTTCACCTCGCCGCACGATTCGGTGCCGCGGACGCATCTTCTATCGAACGGGCACTATGCGGTGATGATCACAGCGGCAGGGTCGGGCTACAGCCGCTGGCGCGAGCTCGCGGTCACGCGCTGGCGCGAGGACGTTACCTGCGACGCGTACGGCCAGTACGTCTTCCTTCGCGATGCGGACGGCGGCGAGGTTTGGTCAGCGGCCCACCAGCCGAGCGGCGTCGAGGCGGACGCTTACGAGGCCGTCTTCTCCGAGGACCGCGCCGAGATCCGACGGCGCGACGGCGCGATCGCGACGACGCTCGAGGTGGTAGTGTCGCCCGAGGACGACGCCGAGGTGCGTCGGGTGACCATCACGAACCTCGGCGGGCGGATCCGCCAGATCGAGCTCACCTCGTACGCCGAGGTCGTGCTCGCGCCGCCGGCGTCCGACGCGGCCCATCCCGTGTTCTCTAACCTCTTCGTACACACGGAAGCCGACCCGGCACTGAACACCCTGCTGGCAACCCGCCGCCCGCGGTCCCCCGAGAATCCGCCGGTCTGGGCCGCGCACGTCGTGGCGGTCGACGAACACAGGGTGGGCGGCATCCAGTATGAGACCGATCGGGCGCGGTTCCTCGGCCGCGGGGGCACCGTCCGCACGCCGATATCGGTGATCGACGGCCGCCCGCTCTCCAACACGGCGGGCCCCGTGCTCGACCCGATCTTCAGCCTGCGGCCGCGCATCCGGCTCGCCGCCGGCGCCAGCGCGCGCATCACGTTCTCCACCGTGGTGGCCGCCTCGCGGGAGGCCGTCGTCGACCTCGCCGACAAGTACCGCGATCCGGCGACCTTCGAGCGCGTGGTCACGCTCGCCCACACCCAGGCCCAGGTCCAGCTCCGTCACCTCGGCATCGAGCGCGACGAGGGCCACCTCTTCCAGCGCCTCGGCAACCGCATCCTCTATGCGGACCCGTCACTGCGGCCCTCGCCCGAGGTGCTGCGACGCGCGAGCGGCGGTCCGTCCGCTCTCTGGCCGCACGGGATCTCTGGCGACGTGCCGATCGTGCTGGTGCGAATCGACCACGCCGAGGACCAGGAGATCGTCCGGCAACTCCTGCGCGCGCACGAGTACTGGGGGCTGAAGCAGCTCGCCGTCGACCTCGTGATCGTGAACGAGCAAGGCGCCTCCTATGCCCAGGAGCTCCAGGCGGCGTTGGAGGCCCTCGTCCGGGCGAGCCAGTCGAAGCTCGGGAGCGAGGGACACCAGCCGCACGGGGGGGTCTTCATCCTGCGCGGGGACCGGCTCTCGCCCAGCGATCGGATTCTGCTGCAGACCGCGGCGCGCGCCGTGCTCCTCAGTCGGCACGGCACGCTCGCCGAGCAGGTGACCCGTGTGGAGCGCGCAGAGGCCGCGCCGTCGGTGCCGGCCGTGCGGCGCGCCGAAACCCGCCCTGCCGCAGAGGCGCTACCGCCGCGGCCGGACCTCGAGTTCTTCAACGGGCTCGGAGGCTTCGCGGCCGACGGCCGGGAATACGTCACGGTCCTGAGCGAGGGCCAGTGGACACCGGCGCCATGGGTCAACGTGGTAGCGAATCCGAGCTTCGGCTTCCAGGTCTCCGAGTCGGGCGGCGGCTACACCTGGTCGGTCAACAGCCGCGAAAACCAGCTCACGCCGTGGTCGAACGATCCCGTCTGCGATCCCCCGGGCGAGACCCTTTACGTCCGCGATGAGGAAAGCGGCGAGCTGTGGGGCCCGACGGTCCTCCCGATCCGCGAGGAGGCGTGGCCGTACGTCGTCCGTCACGGCCAAGGCTACAGCCGCTTCGAGCACACCTCGCACGGGATCGCGCTCGACCTGCTCCAGTTCGTCCCGCCCGACGACCCGGTCAAGATCCTGCGCCTCGTGGTCGAGAACCGCTCCGGCCGCGCCCGGCGCCTCTCGGTCACGGCGTACGTCGAGTGGGTGCTGGGCGCCTCCCGCAGTGTTTCGTCGCCGTACGTGGTCACCGAGATCGACGCGGGCAGTGGCGCCCTGCTGGCGCGAAACCCCTGGAACGGCGAGTTCGCGGGCCGGGTAGCGTTCGCCGACCTCGGTGGGCGGCAATCGGCCTGGACCGGCGACCGAACCGAGTTCCTTGGCCGCAACGGCACGCTCGATCGCCCCGCTGCGCTCGAGCGCGGCGCCACGTTCTCCGGCAGGGTCGGGGCCGGGCTCGACCCGTGCGGCGCGCTCCAGGGGACGGTCGAGTTGCGCCCCGGGGGCCGGGCGACCGTCGTCTTCCTCCTCGGACAGGCGGCCACCGCCGAGGAGGCGCGCGCTCTCGTCACCCGCTACCGAGCGGCCGACCTCGACGCCATGCTGCACGCCGTCACGACGCGCTGGGACGACATCCTCGGCGCCGTGCAGGTGAAGACCCCCGACCGGTCGATGGACGTGCTCCTCAACCGCTGGCTCCTCTACCAGACACTTGCCTGCCGCGTCTGGGCGCGTTCGGCGTTCTACCAGGCCGGCGGCGCCTACGGGTTCCGCGATCAGCTCCAGGACGTCATGGCGCTTGCGGTCTCGAAGCGCGAGGTGGCACGCGAGCACCTGCTGCGCGCCGCCAGCCGCCAGTTCGTCGAGGGAGACGTGCAGCACTGGTGGCATCCGCCGTCCGGCCGCGGCACGCGGACCCGCATCTCCGACGACCTCGTGTGGCTGCCCTACGCGACCATCCACTACCTCGACGTGACGGACGACCTTGGCCTACTCGACGAGGTCATGCCGTTCCTCCAGGGGCCGGCGCTCCCCGCCGGCCAGGGGGAAGCG
>VBLA01000142.1:3824-10311 GCA_005879245.1 Deltaproteobacteria bacterium | reverse complement strand
TGAAGGCCCCGCCGCCGTCGGTGAAGAGGCAGCAGTCGAAGAGGCGGAGGGGCGCGTTGATCAAGCGCGAATTCTGGTGGTCCTCGAGCGTCATCGGCTTCCGCATCTGGGCGTCGGGATTGGTCGCCGCGTGCTTTCGCCACTGCACGGCGATGTGGCCGTAGTCGGTGCTGGTGATCCCGTGCTCGTGCATCTGGCGCCGGGCGAGGTGGCCCATGAAGGTGATCGCGCCGACGTCGCCGTACGGGATGGCGAAGGGCGATCCGAAGAGCTGCGGGATGACACCCATGGGGTTGTTCTGGCATCCGAAGGTACAGAGCACGGCTCGGCAGAAACCCGCCGCGAGAACGGCGACCGCCGTCTGCATCATCCCGATCGGGCTGGCCCCTCCCATGTCCATGGTCGCGCAGAAGGCGGGGGTGATGCCGAGGAACGCGGCGACGCGCGACGCCCACCCGTGCTGCTCGCCCATCTGCGGCGGCATGAGGACGAGCACGCCGTCGATCTCGTCGCGCGCGATGCCGCAGTCCTCGATCGCCCGCTTTGCGCTCTCTAGGCAGAAGCCCATGGCGCTCGTGCCGGGGACCTTGCCGAATCGGGAGAGCCCGATCCCGACGACGGCGTAGCGATCACGGAGGCCCGTCGCGTCGGTCATGCCTCCGGTCGGGTGAGGGCGAGGAGCGCAGCGCCGACGAGCTTCCGCTCGCCCTCTTGGTTCTCGGTCCAGATATCGCAATCGACCAGACGCGCCGCCCCCTCGTCGCGCACCGCCGTCACCCGACCACGGCACGTGACCACGTCGCCCGGCCAGGTGAGCTTCGCAAAGCGCGCCCTGAAGCGGCGGATAGATCCCACGCCACCCGCCTGCACGAGGAACTCCCCCAGGTAGCCCATGGACAGCATGCCGTGCGCGAAGACCCCGGGGTACCCCGCGTTCCGCGCGAACTCCTCGTCGGTGTGCATGGGGTTCGGGTCGCCCGAGGCGGCCGCGTACCGCTTCAAGTCCTCCCGGGTGATCGGCCCCTTCACCAGCGGCAGCAGCTCCGTGCCGATCGTGACCGTGCGCGCGTCGAGCGCCGTCATCAGGTGCGCCTCGAGATGAGGGTGTTGCGCGAGAAGAAGACGAGCTCTCCCTCGGTGTCGCGGGCCTCGGTCTCGAGGACCACGAAGTCGAGGGTGCCACTCGAGCCGCTCTTCTCGTAGATGTCCGCCACGCGGCCGGTCAGGGCGAGCGTCTCTCCCGCGCGTACGGGGCGGAGGTACTCGAACTCCTGCTCGCCGTGGACGAGGGTCATGAAGTTGAGGCCGAGCTCGAGGAACGTGTCCATGCCGCCCGCCATCGCCTGCGTCATGAAGGCGATCGGGTACGTGGGAGGTGCGACGATCCCGCCGCAGGGCCCGCTGCCGCCGGCCTCCCGAGGGTCGAGGTAACGGGGATTTAGGTCCCCGAGGGCGCGTGAGAACGCGCCGATGTGCTCCGCGGCGACGGTGGCCGTGCCGGTCGAGAGCAAGCGCCCGATCATGTCCCGTGACGGCATCTCCCTCACACCTTCAATCAACTGCTTTGGGCGTATGGTCAAGCGCGAGCGGGCTGTCAAGGAAAAACGGCCACCACGGCGGGCGAGGACGCGCCGGGCGTGGGAGGAGGCCGGCTGCCTGGATGGACCGCTCGCGGGAGGGCGCCGGAGCGCCTACTCCACCCAGCGGTTCATGGCCCGGACGCGCGTCTCGGCGACGAGGAGATAGTTGCGGATCGCCTCGCGGCACCGGCGCTGGACCATCCCGGTGGTCGCCACCAGCCGGAACAGATCGGCCGCCTTGTCGCCGTGGTCCGGCTCGGCGTAGGCGTGCACCTCGAAGTTCCTCACCCGCACGCCGTAGTGCTTCTCGAGCCCCTCGTAGAGCGTCTTCGCGTACCCACTACCCGCCGCTACCCGCTCCCCGGCGTAGCCGAATACCGCGAGGCCCTCTTCGTAGGAGCGGCGGATGTAGTAGAGCTTCGTGAAGGTCATGGCGATCGTCTCGGGAAGGGGCACGTAGCCGCGGATCTCGTCGTCGGTGAGCCCGAGCTGGCGGCAGAAGTCGATCTTCATCTGGACGTGATTCGGGTCACGCAGGTAGCCCGTCTCGTCGGCGAAGTTCTGGGCCCAGTGATGGTAGTGCTGGGAGGCGTCCATCGTGAAGGCGTAGGCGTCGGGCGCGTTGGCGATCAGGAGCGCGAACTCGGGCGTCATCCACTTGCCGAGGTAGTAGTACTCGAGCGCGACGCGCCGGACGACGTCATGGGACGCCGCGCCGTGGCCGATCGCCGGGATCACCTTGTCCTGGCGGAAGGCGTTGTGGTCGGCGATCAGGCGGTCCAGGTCGGCCAGGTACGCGTCGATCGCCAGGGCGGGCGCGGCATCGCCGTGCCGGACCACGTTTTTGAAGGCCGCGCGCTTGGCGTCGGACATGGAAGCTCTCCGTTCGCGACCCTAGCGCAGGGGCCGCCACTGCGGCAAGGTGACGTCGCCCACTTCCTGCAACGACACCTGGACCCTCAGGCCGATGGCGATCTCCCTCGGCTCACAGTCCAGGAGATTGCCGAGGAGGCGGATGCGAGCATCCTCCTCCAGCTCGACGAGAGCGACCGCGAAGGGGACGCACGCCGCGAAGGCGGGGAGCACGGGGGGGTGGACGATCACGAAGCTCGCGAGGCTCCCCCGTCCCGAGAGCCGCGCCCAGTCTGCCTCCCCCTTGTGGCAGTGCGGGCAGAGCGGGGCGGGATAGAAGCGGAGGCGGTCGCAGCCCCGACAGCGTTGGAGCGTGAGCTCGCGCCGCCGGCAGGCCTCCCAGAACGGGCGCGTGACCGGATCATCCAGGGCGGGGAGGGGGCGTTCGCCGGTCGGCACGGCGGTGGCCGATAGCCCCGGCCACCCGGCGTGTCAACGTGGAAGGGCCTTGCCGTGCGCCCCGCGCAGCGCTACGGTAGCTATGGTCTTGTCTGAGGAGGGTGTTGTGATGGTGTCGAACTGCTCGCTTCATCCCGTGAAGCCGCTCGATCCCGCCATCGACCCCGCCTACCAGGACGGCATCCCCCCGCGGCCACATCTCCCGAGGCACGCGGGTGAGATCCGGCTGGAGTGGCCGGTGGCGCGGATTCCGAACACCTTGCGGCGTCAGCAGCTGATCTCGATCGAGGTGCTGGAGGACGAGATCGAGCGGGAAGCGGAGCGAGAGGAAGAAGTCTAGGGCGCGCAGCGGGGCGGTCCTCCACCGTCTCACCTTGACACTGCTTTCCGCGCGGTGTTACGCCGCGCTGCATGCGGCTGCGGGACCGAGTAGCGATCATCACCGGTGCGGCGCAGGGGATCGGCCGTTCGTACGCGCTGCGGTTCGCGCGTGAGGGAGCGCGGGTCGTCGTCGGGGATGTCCGCGACGATCAGGCGCGGGCGGTGTCCGCCGAGTGTCAGGCGCTCGGTCCCGAGGCCATGGCGGCGCACGTCGACGTGTCCGACGAGGCGAGCACGCACGCACTCGCGGCGCGGGTCGCCGAGCGCTTCGGGCAGATCGACATTCTCGTCAACAATGCCGCCATCTACTTCGACCTCGACATCGGGGTGAACACGCTCGAGTACTTCAACCGTGTCCTCTCGGTGAACTTGACCGGTGCCTGGCTGATGAGCCGGGCGGTCGAGCGCTACATGAAGCGGCGGCACAAGGGGAAGATCATCCATCAGTCGTCCACCGCCGCCTACCTCGGCAACGTGGGGATGGTGGACACCGAGGATCCGGAGAAGCCCATGCCGCCCTTCCACTACAGTGTCGCGAAGGCCGGCATCTCGGCGCTCACCAAGTTCATGGCCGGCGCCCTCGGCCCCTGGGGCATCAACGTGAACACGATCGCGCCGGGGGTCACGATGACCGAGGCGACGAAGAAGATCGTGCCCGAAGGACTCGCGAGCACCCTCGTCATGTTCAGCGCGCTCCGCCGGTCGCTCGAGCCCGACGACCTCGCCGGGACGGCGGTATTCCTGGCCTCCGACGACTCCGACCTGATGACGCTTCGATTCGCGCCGCCACGCAGTCGTCTTCGATCGACCGACTCGTTCGGCGCTCATAGGCGCTGCGACGACGCCCCCGCGCCCGCGACGCGCGTCGCTCCCCCCTCGTCCCCCAGGGGTGCCGCGTTTGCCGAGCGCGGCTTCGCCGCGCTCGGCACGACCCGAGCGCCCGCCAGGGCGCGAGCAATCACGTGGAGGCGGACGCGTCAGCGTCCGCCGACGGAGTCCGGGGGCATCGGAAGCGCGCAGCGCGCGGCGAAGCCGCGCGCGAGCACTGGACGGGCCCCCGGGATCAACTCGGAAACCAACGCTCGAGCGTGCCCGTGGCGATCATGCGGACGGCGGCCGGATCGAGCCCTGCGCTGGCGGTGCGGAAGCCGCTCACCAGCGCCGGGGTGCCGTCGTAGTGGGGCCAGTCGGAGGCGAGCGCGACGTGGTCGGCGGGGAGGAACTCGAGCGCGATCTTGAGGTCCACCTCTTCGCAGGCCTCGACCGTGATCATCATCTGGCGGAGGAATATCTCCATCGGCGGCGTCTTCCACTCCGGCGCCTTCAAACTGCCGAAGCGCTCGCGATGCTCCTCGAAGCGCTCGAAGAACGACGGGAGCCAGCCGACCCCCGCCTCGAGGATCATCGTCTGCATGGTCGGGAAGCGATCGAACACACCGCCCGCCATCATCTCGTAGAGCGTGTGGATCATGTCGAGCGGAAAGCCGAGGCAGGACGCTGCCATGATGTCCGGGAGGCGGTACCCGCGGGAGGCCCCGTCCTGGTCCCACATCGGCAGCGGATGGAGCCCGAGCTTGACGTCCGTGTCGACGATCGCCTGCCAGAGCGGCTCGAACGCGCGGTCGGAGTAGCGGCGCCCGTGCACCGGGTTGGTGCGGATGAAGACGGCCGGGAACCCCATCTCGGCCGTGCGCCTGACCTCGGCGATCGCAGCGTCGACGTCGGTCAAAGGGAGCGTGGCGACCGGGATCAGTCGGCCGCGCGAGGCGCCGCAGTAGTCGTGGAAGACCCAGTCGTTGTAGACTTGGCAGACGGCGGGCGCGAGGTTGGGGAGCAGCGTCCCGCCGGCCAGCATGAAGGTCGGGTAGAGCACGGCGCGCGACACGCCGTGCGTCAGGTTGAAGTCGAGGCGCGCGCGCCCGTCCATCGCCCAGTGCGGTGCGTCGAGGATCGTGTGACGCTCGGCTGCCGGGCCGGTGAAGACGCGCTCGAGGGGAACCCCCATCGCCGAGGCCAGGCCCATGTTCTCGAGCATGTCCCGGGCCCGGATGCCGCCGTGCATGACCTCGAGGCTCCCGACCTCGATGCCGTAGATTCTCGAATGGAAGGTACCATCCGGGTCGCGGTAGAAGTGCGGCGCGAGGGGGCGCAAGTCCTCGGGAAGCCGCTCGACCCAGAGGTCGCCTGGCTCGATCAGGTGCCCGTCGGCGTCAGCCAGCTGCTGGACCCCGGTGCTCGCCTCGCTCGTCATGCGCATCCCCCCTTGCGGTGGGCGTTAGCGCACCGGGTGTCAGGCTGTCAATCATCTGACCTAATCGGATGACCGAGCGTGGCTCTTGCGCCCGGCACGCACGCTTCCTAGGCTCGCGTCGTGCCGGAACGGTCGACGCAGATCGAGAAGCTCCACGCGGTGGGTCGCTATGCCCTGGGCGTCGACTGGGCCGATCGCCACGAGAGCATCATCCCCTACCGTTCCATCCGCCGCGCTTGTCCCTGCGTGACCTGCAGCGCCGCCTCACCCGATCGCGCGCTCTCGCTCGAGGCGGAGCAGCTGCTCGACGTGCAGGTGCTCGGCGGACAGAGCGTCTTCGTCCGCTGGGGGGACGCCCACGAGACGGTTCTCCTGGTGGACGAGCTCCGCGATCTCTGCCGTTGTGCCCGCTGCGTGGGCGAGCCGGACTATCCGATCTCGGGTCGCTAAGGGAGGGGAAGCTCCTCCCTCTCGGGTGCGCGGAGGCGAGAGTGCCGCTAGTCGTCCGCGCTGTGGTCCTCGTGCTCGTTCGCGTTGCCGCGCTCGTCGTCCTTCTGCTCTTGGGTGCGACGTTTCTAGCAAGGAAGTGTGGTTAGTCGGCCATGGCATTGGTCTGCCGCGGCGACTGCCGGCGAGTCTGCGCACTCCGCCCGAGGCCACCTTGCGCCAACATTAGAAGGCGGACCCGGCGTCGTGGGTGCAGCATGTGCTCCACGAACGTGCCGGCGAGCGCTTTGTTTCGTGTCACGTCTCGATGTATGCGACGGATGCGGATGGGCGATCTCGACCACGATACGCGCGTTCAGGGGGCGGACGGTCGCTACCGAGCCATCATCTCACCGGACTGGGAGGTCTGGGGCCCGAATGGCGGCTACGTCGCCGCGATCGCGCTGCGCGCGGCCGGCGCCGAGGCGCGGATCGCTCGGCCCGTCGCCTTCGCCGGCCACTACCTCGCGGTCGCTCG
>VBLA01000142.1:2218-3766 GCA_005879245.1 Deltaproteobacteria bacterium | reverse complement strand
CGAGGTCCAGGGGCCCGACGGGTTGCGCAGCGCGGACGAGCTCCACGCCGGGAGTCCCACCTATCCCTTCTGGCTGAACCTCGAGGGCCGCCCGCTCGATCCGGACCTCTGGAAGGAGGGCCGACCGTCGCGCCCGGCCGCGGTTCGGCAGTGGTATCGCTTTCGCCCGGTGCCGCGCTTCGCCGATCCCTTCGTGGAAGCGGCAAGGGCGCTCGTCCTGATCGACACCCTGATCTGGCCCGCGGCCTGCCAGCGGCACGTGGACCCGTCCTTCGCGGCGCCCAATCTCGACGTCGTCGCCTGGTTCCACCGTCTGGCGCATGGGTCGGAGTGGCTGCTCGCCGATGCCAGCGCGCCGATCGCGGAGGGCGGCCTGGTGGGTGGGACCGTCCGCATCTGGAGCCAGGACCGGCGACTGGTCGCGAGCGGCGGCGCGCAGCTCCTCTGCCTGCCCGGCACGCCGCCGGCGCCGCGTCTCACACGACCACTTGCTTCCACGTCCCGGAGCGGAAGCGCCAGCCCTTGAGCACGGAGCGAACGAGGTAGTCGCCGACCAGGGCGAGCCAGAGCCAGAGGACGCTCAGGCCGAGCCCGAAGGTGACGAGGCCGGCGAAGCCGAGCCGGCACACGTAGAAACCGAGGAAGACGGCGGCAAGCGGGAAGCGGGTGTCGCCGGCACCGCGGAGTGCTCCACCCAGCGTGAAGTCGGTCGCCATGAGCGGTTGACAGGCCGCCAGCACGCGGATGAAGGAGACCGCGTCCGTCACGACGGCGTCGTCGTCCACGAAGAGACGGGCGATGGGTCGCGCGGCGACGAAGATGACGATCCCGCAGACGGTCATGAGCCGGACCGCCAGGCGGACCGCCTCGCGTCCGCTCCGTTCGGCCTCGTCCGGACGACCCGCACCGAGGCTCTGGCCGATGAGGGTGGCGGCCGCGGCCGCGAAGCCGAAGCCCGGCAGAAAGGAGAGGGCGAGGATGCGGACGCCGATGAAGTATGCGGCCACCGCCGCGGTGCCGTGGTGGGCCGCGAAGACGATGTAGAGGAAGAAGCCGACCTGCATCAGCAGGTGCTCGATCGCGGCCGGATAGCCGATGCGGAGCACCCGCCGGATCACGTCGACCCGAGGAGGCAAGGGCCAGCCTCGGAGCGCGAGCACGAGCTTCCCGCGCGCGAGGAGCGCGAGACCGACCAACGCACCGCTCGCGAACGCGACGGTCGTGGCGATCGCCGCCCCGGCCACCCCGAGCGCCGGCAGGCCGAGACGGCCGAAGATGAGCACGTACGCCAGCAGCACGTTGACGACGCCGACCACGAGCCCGATCAGGAGTGGCGTGCGCGTGTCTCCCGCGCCCCGGAGGCTCGCGATCATCACGAAGAGGGCCGCGCCGGCGGGCACTCCGAGCATCACGATGCGCAGGAAGGACACGCCGACGGGCACCACCTCGGGCTGGACGTGGAACGCGCCCACGAGCGCGGGTGCCCATGCCCGGACGGGCACGACTGCCAGCAGCGACAGGGCCATCGCCGCCAGGATCGATTGGCCA
>VBLA01000142.1:0-2149 GCA_005879245.1 Deltaproteobacteria bacterium | reverse complement strand
CCCGACGAAGGACTCGATCGAGAACGAGAAGATCACCGGCCAGGCGAGTGTCCACGTCGCGTGCTGGAGGTCGCGTGCGGACCCGGCAGCCCCGGCCGAGGCATCGACGGTGCCGGCGGAAGCGGAGTGTGTGCTCGTCGCCACCGGCGCGGTTGTCGCAACCACCCTGCGTGCGGTCAAGGCGCAGCACTTCCACGCTCATCGATCGAGCTGGCGCGCGCTACCCGAGGTGCGCGCCGCCGTCGACGTAGAAGACGTGGCCCGTGACGAAGCGCGCGTCGTCGCTGGCGAGAAAGACCGCGACGGGCGCGATGTCGCTCTCGGGATCGCCGAGGCGGCCGATGGGTCGCGCGGCCATCGCCCGCGCGAACCCTTCGGGATCCCGCGCGGCGTAGTCCTGTCCGCGCTTGGTCCAGGCGCCGGGGGCGATCGCGTTGGCGGTGATCCCCTGCCGCCCCCACTCGCGCGCCGCCGAGCGCGTGAGGGAGGCGATGGCGGCCTTGGAGGCGGCATAGTCGCCGAGCCCGGCGTCGCCCCGGTCCATGGCGAGGGAAACGAAGTTGATGATCCGCCCGCCGCCGCGCGCCGCCATGTGGGGCCGGACGGCACACATCGCCCACCACGTCGCCTGGGCGCCGGTGCGCCACGAGAGGTCGAACTGCTCCTCCGGGATCGCCTCGAGGTCGGCGCGCGGGCCGAAGCCGTGCGCGTTGTTGACGAGGATGTCGACCCGGCCGAAGCGGCGCACGGTCTCCTCGACCGTGCGTTCGACGTCGCCCTTGCTGCCGACGTCGGTTACCTGGGCGAAGGCGTCGCCCCCGGCCGCGCGGATCTCCTCTGCCGTCCGCTCGCCGCGGTGGGGCTTCAACTCCGCGACGCAGACGCGCGCGCCCTCGCGCGCGAACACGAGCGCGATGCCCCGCCCGATCCCCTGGCCCGCGCCGGTGACGATCGCGACCTTGCTCGCGAGTCGGCTCACTCCTCGAGCCAGCGATTGAGGGCCAAGGCCCGCCACTCGTTGGTGAGGATCGTGTGCTCCACCGCCTGGCGGACGCGGCGCTGCACGTAGCCCGAAAGGCACACGCGGTGCATCAGCTCGAGCGCGCGGTCGCCGTGCTCCTGCTCGGCGTAGGCGTGCACCTCGAGGTCCTTCACGCGCACGCCGTAGTGGTTGGCGAGCCCCACGTAGAGCGTCTTCGCATAGCCGCTCATCCCGGCCACCCGCTCGCGCGCGTAGCCGAGGGCAGCCAGGGCCTCCTCATAGGAGCGGCGGGCGTAGTAGAGGAGGGTGTAGATCGAGCCGATCGTCTCGGGCATCGGCAGGTAGGCGCGTAGCTCGTCGTCCGGGATGCCGAGAGCACGGGTGTACTCGACCTTCATGAGCACGTGGTTCGGGTCGCGGAGGTAGCCCGCCTCGTCCACGAAGTTCTGGGTCCAGTGGGCGTAGTGCTCGGACGCCTCGAGCGATAGGGCGTCCGTGTCGGGTGCGTTGGCGATCAGGATCGGGAACTCGGGGGTCATCCAGAGCCCGAGGTAGTAGAGCTCCTTCGCGTAGCGCCGCACGACCTCCATGCTCGCCGTGCCGTTGCCGATCGCCGGGATGACCTTGTTCTGGCGATAGGGGTTGTGCACGTCGATGAAGCGATCGAGCCCGGCGAGAAACTCCTCGACGGGGAGCACCCCGTCCTGCCGGTCGGGCTTGATGACGTCCTTGAACGCGCCCGTGGTGCTCATCGTTGAATGCCCCGGGGGAATGTAGGAGCATCGCTCCGTGAGTGTCAACACGGAGTTGCCCCTCGCCGGGGTCCGGATTCTCGCCTTTACGCAGCTCGGCGCAGGCCCGTACGCCATGACACTCCTCGGCGACCTCGGCGCCGAGGTGATCAAGGTCGAGGATCCGACGACGGGGGGGGACGAGGCGCGCACCGTCCCGCCCTTCGCCGATGCGGCCGCCCGCGACGCCCTCTACTACCAGTCACTCAACCGCGGGGCGCGAAGCCTGACGCTCAACCTGCGCGCCCCCGAGGCCCGCGACCTCCTGCACCGCCTGGTCGCGCGCGTCGACGCCGTCTACAACAATCTTCGCGGCGATCTTCCGGCGAAACTCGGCCTCGACTATCCGGCGCTCAGCCCGGTCAACCCGAGGATC
>VBLA01000141.1 GCA_005879245.1 Deltaproteobacteria bacterium | reverse complement strand
CGAAAGGCGAGCGCGTCGCCATCGAGCGAGAGGATGTCTCCTCCCGCCGTGACGCCCTCGACCGACGCCACCGCCGCGGCCACCTCGCCGCCGTAGGCGCCCGCGTTCATGAAGAGTGCGCCGCCGACCGTTCCCGGGATGCCTTCCGCGTACTCCAGGCCGGAGACCCCGCGCGCGACCGCCGCCCGCGCGAGCCGGCCGAACCGTACGGCCGCGCCCGCCCGCACCTCGCCCCCGCTCTCGCGCTCTCTCCAGGCGAGGTGCGCGAAGCCTCGCCCGAGCTTCACCACGATCCCCGGAATTCCCCCGTCCGCGACGAGCAGGTTCGAGCCGCCGCCTAGGAGCGTCACACGCACGGCGTGAGCGCCCGCGGTCCGCAGCACCGCCCCCAGCTCGGCAGGTGTGTCGGGGAGGACGAGCAGGTCGGCGGGACCGCCGATGCGGAGAGAGGTGTGGCGGGCGAGCGGCTCGTCGGTCCGGGCCCGATCACCGAGCAGAGAAGCGAGAGCCGTCACGAGCGCTTCGGGGATAGCCATGCTAGTGGATGGGGACGGTCGCGCCGGCACGCAACAGCTCCAGCAGCTCGTCGGCGCTGCGGTAGATGTCGCCGGCGCCCAGTGTGAGCACGAGATCGCCCGGAGCCGCGACGTCGAGCAGCGCCTGGGCGACGCGGTCGCGGCTGGCGACGTATCGCACATCGAGGTGGCCGCGACGGCGGAGCGCGTGGAAGAGTGCCTCGCTCGACACGCTGTCGAGGCGGGCCTCACCGGCGGCGTAGATGTCGGTCAAGAGCACGACGTCGGCGTCGTCGAACGCTTCCAGGAAGTCGCCGAAGAGATCCCGCGTGCGCGTGTAGCGGTGGGGCTGGAACGCGACCACCAGCCGTCGCGTGAACCCCTCGCGCGCGGCGCGCAGCGTGGCGCGGATCTCTTCGGGATGATGGCCGTAGTCGTCGACCACGAGCACCCCACTCTCCTCGCCCTTCACCTCGAAGCGGCGATGGATGCCGCCGAACTGCTCGAGAGCGCGGCTGGCACTGCGGAAGGGGATCTCGAGCTCCGCCGCCGCCGCGAGCGCCGCCAGGGCGTTGAGCGCGTTATGCCGTCCGGGCATGTGCAGCCGCACCGGCCCGACCTGCCGTCCGTCGCGCCAGACCTCGAAGGTCGTCTCCAGTCCCTCCACCCCGAGCTCGCGCGCCTGCCAGTCGGCCTCGGGCGACGTGCCGTAGGTGACGAAGCGCTTGCGGATCTGCGGCAGGAGGGCCCGCACGTTCACGTTGTCGATGCACAGGATCGCGAGGCCATAGAACGGCACGCGATGGATGAACTGCAGGTACGCCTCACGCACTCGCTCCATGTCGCGGTAGAAATCGAGGTGCTCGCGGTCGATATTCGTCACCACGGCGATGATCGGGGAGAGAAGGAGGAAGGTCCCGTCGCTCTCGTCGGCCTCGGCGACCAGGAACTCCGCCTGGCCGAGCCGGACGTTCGTGCCGAGCGCGCGGAGCTTGCCGCCGACGACCATGGTCGGATCCCGCCCGGCCTCGTGCAGGACGGCGCCGATGAGCGATGTGGTGGTCGTCTTCCCATGGCTCCCCGCGACCGCGACGCCGTACTTCATCCGCATCAGCTCGGCCAGCATCTCGGCCCGGGGAATGATAGGGATCTTGAGCTCCCGCCCGCGAGCGACCTCGGGATTCGCGAAGGTCACCGCCGACGAGATGACCAGCACGTCGATGCCGGGCGTGACGTGCGTCGCGTCGTGGGCGCCGAGGTAGATCCGCGCTCCCAGGCGGCCGAGGCGCCGCGTCGTCTCGCTGTCGACCAGGTCGGAGCCCGAGACGGTGTACCCGAGGGTGAGCAGCACCTCGGCGATGCCGCTCATACCGATCCCGCCGATACCGACGAAGTGTACCCGGCGCTTTCGCCCGTTCACCGCCGTCGCCCCATGCGGGCGGAGCCCAGGCCACCCGCCCCAATCGACCACTCCGCCCCCGAGCTCCACCACGTCCGCCTTCGTTTACAGAAGCATGGGGGGGCTGTTCAAGGGGTCGCGGCCACTTTTGTCCGGATCCGAGCGTTCCCGGCTCCGATCCCCCCCGGGGTCGGGTCGTGCGGCTCTGCCAGGTCTCGCGCGTGCTCGGTTTTCTGGGCGTGGCGCTTGCTAGCTTGCGAGAAGGCGAACACACTCCTCGGCCACCCGGTCTGCCGCGTCGGGCCGGCCGAGGGCTCGCGCACGTGCGGCCATGGCCGCACGTCGTGCCGGATCGTCGGTCAGCGTCTGCAGCGCCGCCGCGAGGCGTTCTCCGCTGAGCTCGCGGTCGAGAATCATCTCCGCCGCCCCCGCGCGGACCAGGACCTCCGCATTCCGCCGCTGGTGGTCGTCGGTGGCGTACGGGTAGGGGACGAGGACCGCCGGCAGACCGACGGCGGTCAGCTCCGCGCACGTCATCGCCCCCGCGCGGGCCACCACCACATCGGCTGCCGCGTAGGCCCCGCCCATGTCGGCGATGAAAGGCTCGACCCGACCGGCCAGGCCGAGGGCGGCGTAGCCGGCGCGCGTCCCGTCGACGTCCGCCACCCCGGTTTGGTGCGTGATCGCCAGCCTCCGCGCCGACGCGCCGAGCAGGCGCAGCGCCTCGAGGGTCGCCTGGTTGATGCGACGGGCACCGGCGCTGCCGCCGAAGATAAGGAGGCCGAGCTGACCGTCGGAGCGCGTACCGGTCGGGCTGAGGACACCGGCACGCACCGGGTTACCCGTGTGCACCACTCGTCCCTCGGGGAAGAATGCCGCCGAGTCGTCGAAGCCGACGCAGATGCAGCGAGCGATCCTCCCGAGGAGTCGGTTGGCGGCCCCGGGCACGACGTTTTGCTCGAGCAGCAGCGTGGGGATCCGCCGCAGCCAGGCCGCCATGACGACGGCCACCGAGGCGTAGCCACCGACGCCGACCACCAGGCGAGGCTTCAGCTCGCGCAGGAGCCCGAGCGCGCCCAGCGCCCCGCGCAGGGTCGCCACGACGGCGGCCAGGGCACGCCCCAGGCCCCCACCGCGCAGCTGGCGGGCGGGCAGCACGCGAAACGGGTAGCCCGCCGCCGGGACGACCCGCGCTTCGATGCCCTCCGCCGAGCCGACGAAGGTGACCGACAGACCTCGCCCCACCAGCGTGTCCGCGAGCGCGAGCCCGGGGTAGAGATGACCGCCCGTCCCACCACCCGCGATCACCACCAAGGGCATGACGCCTCGCAGGGCCCCCCGGGTGCTCGCGCGCAGCGCACCACCCACGTCATCCCGTCTCGCGAGCGAGCGCCATGAGCACGCCCGCTTGGGCGAGCGCGGCGACCATCGCGGAACCGCCGTAGGAGAGGAAGGGCAGCGCCAGACCCTTCGTCGGTAGACAGCCGAGGACCACTCCCACGTTGACGAGCCCCTGGAGGACGAGGGAGAGCGTCACGCCGACGGCGAAGAGGCCGCCGAAGCGATCGGGGTGACGCATCGCGATCCGGAAGCCGCGCGCCGCGACCACCGCCAGAAGGCCGAGGACGAGGACAGCCCCCGCCAGGCCGAGCTCCTCGCCGACCACCGAGAAGATGAAGTCGGTATGCGCCTCGGGGAGGTAGAACATCTTCTGTCGGCTCCCCCCGAGCCCGACGCCCCAGAGGCCGCCCGAGCCGAACGCGATGAAGGACTGCTTCAGCTGGAAGTTGATGCCGAGGGGATCGCGGTCAGGGTCGACGAAGGCAAGCATGCGCTGCAGGCGGTAACCCTCCCAAAGCACCCCGTAGGCCACGAGCGGCAGCGCGGCGAGGGCGGGAGCGGCGATCAAGCGCACCGGGACACCTCCCACGAACAGCATGAGGATGAGAAGACCGCCGGCAAGCGCAGCCGTCCCGAAGTCCGGTTCGAGCAGCACGAGCCCTCCGATGACGGCGACCACCAGGCAGTGCGGGACGACGCCGAACTTGAAGCTCCGGAGACGCTCGCCCTTCTTGGTGAGCGAGGCAGCCAGGTAGAGGACGACCGCGAACTTGGCAAACTCGGAGGGCTGCAGGGCGAGCGGGCCGAGATGGAGCCAGCGGCGCGCGCCGCCGCGCGCCACGCCGATCCCCGGCAGGAGCACGAGGACGAGGCTCGCCACGGCGACGAGGAGAAGCGGGTAGGCCGCGCGGCGATAGGTCTCCGCGGGGAGCCGCGACGCGACGAAACCGAGGCCGACCAGCGCGCCGATCGAGAGGACGAGCCACGGGTCTCCTCCCAGCGCATTCCTGACGCGCGGGCGCTGACCGGCGAGCGGGCCACGGAAGGCGGGAGGCGGAGGGGGGAGCGACCGGGGCTGAGGGTCGCCGGGAGAGCGATCACCCAGCTGGCTCAGGGCAACGCCTCCACTGCCGCACGGAACGCCCGCCCGCGAGCGGCGTAGTCGCTGAACATGTCGAAGCTCGCGCAGCCCGGCGCGAGGAGCACGGTATCGCCCGGTGTCGCCGCCGCCGCGGCGCCGGCAACCGCGGCCTCGAGCGTCTTCACCCGCGCGACCGGCACGCCGCCGGCCGTGAGGGCGGTCGCCATCTCGTCGCGCGCCCGCCCGAAGAGAAGTGCCAGACGGACCTTGCCGGCGGTCGCCCGCGCGAGGAGCTCGTAGCCGCCACCCTTGCCGACGCCCCCCGCGAGGAGAATCACCGGACCGGCGAAGGACTCGAGGCTCTTCGCGGCAGCCCCGACGTTCGTCGCCTTCGAATCATCGAACCACCGGACGCCTCCTCGCTCGCGCACGAACGCCAGCCGGTGCGGCAGCGGCTCGATCGCGTCGATCGCCGCCTGCACCGCCTCGCGCGGTGCACCGCCCAGCCGCGCGACGGTGACGGCCGCAAGGATGTTCTCCACGTTGTGACGACCCACGAGCCGGGTGCGCGCGAGCGGGTAGTGCTCCTCCGGCCGATCGGGCAGGCGAAGAACGACACCGCCCTCGCCGACGAAGGCTCCACAGGCGACGGGCTCCAGGCCGAAGGAGACGACCCGCGCCGCGAGGCCGCTCGCCAGCTGCCACGTCTCACGATCGTCGCGGTTGAGCACCGCAAAGTCGTCGGGCGTCTGCGCCGCGAACAGCCGCGACTTCGCGTCCCGGTACTCGGGAAAGCTCCCGTGGCGGTCGAGGTGGTCCGGGGAGAGATTGAGCAGGCAGGCGACCTTGGGCCGGAAGCGGTCGACCCATTCGAGCTGAAAGCTCGAGACCTCCACGACCGCGATCTCGGGTGCTCGCTCGAGGGCGGTGATGAGCGGCGTCCCCAGGTTACCCCCCGTGAACGTCCGGCGGCCTGCTCGCTCCAAGGCGAGGCCGACGAGTGTCGTGGTCGTGCTCTTCCCGTTGGTCCCCGTGATGGCGAGGATCGGACAATCGAGCAGCGCGCAGGCAACCTCGATCTCGCTCCTGACCGGGATGCCGCGGGCGCGAGCGGCGGCGAGCAGACGCGCCCCGGACGGGATGCCCGGGCTTGGCACCACCAGGTCGACCCCCGCGAGCAGGTGCTCGCCGTCCTCCCCCAGGCGCAGCTCGACCCCCCGCGGGGTGCCATGGAGAGCGAGCGCTTCCCGCGAGCGGATGTCGGCGAGCCGCACCCCCACGCCGCGCGCCGCGAACGCCCGCGCGACCGCCTGGCCGGTGCGCCCCGCGCCCAGGACGAGGGTCTGGCGTGGCAGCCCCATCAGCGGAGCTTCAGGGTCGAGAGCGCGAGCAGCGCACAGACCACCGAGACGATCCAGAAGCGGACGATGATCTGCGGCTCGGGCCATCCGAGGAGCTCGAAGTGATGGTGGATCGGCGCCATCCGGAAGATCCGCTTGCGGCGGAGCTTGAAGGACACGACCTGCCCGATCACCGACAGCGCCTCGACCACGAAGACCCCGCCCACCACGAGGAGCACGATCTCCTGGCGCGTGATGAGCGCGACGATGCCGAGCGCCGCCCCGAGGGCCAGGGAGCCGACGTCACCCATGAACATCTGCGCGGGATAGGCGTTGAACCAAAGAAACCCGAGCCCAGCGGCAGCGAGGGCGCCGCAGAAGATCGCGAGCTCGCCCGCGCCGGGCACGAACGGGATCTGAAGATACTCGGCGATGCGCGCATGGCCCGCCGTGTAGGCGAAGACGGCGTACGTCCCGCCGGCGATCATGACGGGGCCGATGGCGAGCCCGTCGAGCCCGTCGGTCAGGTTGACGGCGTTGGCGGCGCCGACGACCACCAGCGCGCCGAAGGGGACGTACCAGAGGCCGAGGTCCGGCCGCACGTCCTTCAGGAACGGCATGGTGAGCTGCCCCCCGTGTCCGGAGCAGCAGTAGAGCGTCATCGCCGCGGTCCCGGCGATCGCGAACTCGCCGGCGAGGCGCAGCCGTCCCGGGAGTCCCTTCGAGTTTCGGCGGCGCACCTTCGCGTAGTCGTCGAGGAAGCCGATCCCGCCGTGGCCGAGCGTCACCCCTAGGGCGATCCACACGTACCAGTCGTTCAGGTCGGCGAGCAGGAGAGTCGCCAGGGCGAACGAGAAGAGAATGAGCGTCCCGCCCATGGTCGGGGTGCCGGCCTTGCTCGCGTGCGCGGCGGGTCCGTCGTCACGGATCGACTGGCCGATCTGGAGCGCGGCGAGGCGGCGGATGAGGGTCGGCCCGAGGAGGAGAGAGAGCGAGAGTGCCGTCAGCCCGGCCAGCAGGGTACGGAAGGTGATGTACCGGAAGACGTTGAGCGGCGGATAGGCGAGATGCAGAGGATAGAGGAGCAGATAGAGCATCACGGCGTCGTCTCCGTCCGCGCGTCGGCCGTGAGATGGCGAAGCACTTCCTCCATCGCCGCGCCACGCGATC
>VBLA01000140.1 GCA_005879245.1 Deltaproteobacteria bacterium | reverse complement strand
CCCTCGTGGAGGAAGGCGATCCGGTCGGCAACGAAGAAGGCGCTACCGAGATCGTGCGTCACCACGACCCCGGTGAGACCGAGGCGACGCTGGAGATCGCGAATCAAGTGGTTGACCTTCGCAGCCACCACCGGATCGAGCCCGGTGGTCGGCTCGTCGTAGAGGACGGCACGGGGCTCGAGGACGAGCGCACGCGCAAGCGCGGCCCGCTTGCGCATCCCGCCGGAGAGCTCGGCCGGCATGAGGGACTCGGTGCTGCCGAGCCCCACCATGTCGAGTGCCGCCCGGACGCGCTCCCTGAGCTCCGGCTCCGCGCACAGGCGGTGCTCGCGCAGCGGGTACGCGACGTTCTCGCCCACCGTCAGCGAGTCGAACAGGGCGGCCTGCTGGAAGAGCATGGCGATGTTTCGCCGGATGCGGGCGAGCTGGTCTTCGCTGCAGGCGCCGAGCATGGTCCCCTCGACCTCCACGGTGCCCGCGTCGGGCGTGAGGAGGGCATTCATGTGCTTCAGGAGCACGCTCTTGCCCGAGCCGCTGCCCCCGAGCACGACCAGCGTCTCGCCGGTGCGCACGTCGAGCGTGACGCCACGCAGGACGGCCTTGTCCCGGAACCCCTTCTCGAGGTCGCGGCAGCGGATGTGGATCTCGGTCGTCATGTCGCGATCATGAAGAGCTTCGTCAAGAAGAAGTCCGACACCAGCACGGTGATCGAGGCGGCGACCACCGTGCGAGTCGTGGCGCGCCCGACGCCGTCGGCGCCACCGGTGACCGTGAGCCCCTCGTAGCAAGCGATGGCGCCGATGAAGTAGGCGAAGAAGACCGACTTGCCGAGGCCGGAGAAGACGTCCTCGAGGAGGAGGACCTGCAGGAGCGAGTTGACGTAGAAGGCCGCGCTCAGGTTGAGCTCGGTCACGCCGATGAGCAACCCGCCGAGCACCCCGACCAGATCGCCGATGATGGTGAGGACAGGCAACATGAGGAGGACCGCGAGCAGGCGAGGAACGACCAGGTTGCGCACCGGGCTCGCGCCGAGGGCGCGGATCGCGTCTACCTGGTCGGTGACCGTCATCGACCCGAGTTCGGCCGTGATGCCGGCGCCGACACGTCCGCCGATCATCAGCGCGGTCAGCACCGGTCCCATCTCCCGCACCAGCGACACGCCCACGATGCGCGATACGAACATTTTCGCGCCAAAACGGGCGAGGTAACTCCCAAGCTGGAGAGATAGCACCATGCCGGTGAAGACTGCGGTCAGGTTCACGATGGAGAGAGAGCGCCAGCCCACCTGCTCGAGCTGCTCGCTGATCAGGCGCCATTCGGGCGGCCGGCGGATCGCCGTGCGGAGGGCATTCCCGCTGAGAAACGCAATCCCACCCACGGCGTCGAAGAAGGCCACCAGGCCGGCCGGCAGCGCCGCGCGCCCGCCCCGCGTGGGCGTGCGCAACGCCTCCGAACCGATCATGTCGGGTTCATATCGGCGGGTGGAGAGGGTGTCAAATCCGCGACCGTGTTGATGCGCGCCGCGGAGCCCACGCCGTGCGCCGCCTCGAGCATCACGCGGTGAAAGACGCAGAGACTCACGACCAGTGGCAAGAGGTAGTACGTCACGCGGAAGATGAGCACGGCGACCACTGCCGGCTCGAGCGGCACCGCGAGCCCGACGAAAACGGCGGTCATGGAGCTCTCCATGACTCCGAGCCCGGCCGGCACGAAGGAGATGAGTGAGAGACAGATGCCGACCGCGAAGCCGATCACGACGAGACCGAGGCTGATGGGATAGTGCACGGCACGGAACGCGGCCCACAGGATGGCGAGCGTCAGGAGCCAGTCGAGCAGGATCCACCCCGCGGGCGCGAGGATGTGTTCCTTTCGTGCCACGAGGAATTCGAACCCCTCGTTCAGGTTGTGCTGGAAGCGCCAGACTCGTACCCGCCCGGGCGTCCACCGGGGGAGCGTACGGCGCAGGATGCGGTGGGCCCCGTCGGCGAGAACGAAGAGCGTGCGGCGGCGGAGCCGGCGGTGGTAGACCAGCAGGGTACCGAAGGCGAGCGTTGCGGCGAAGAGGACGACCACGGTCGCCGTGGCGGCGAGCGCGACGCCGGGCAAGGCGTGGCCGAGCAGGAGGGTGGCGAAGCCGGCCAGGACGAAGAAGAGCAGAGTGAAGTTGGTGAGGAAGGTTTGCACCAGGGAGATGAGGACGGCGCGTCCCGAGGAGATGCCCTGCTGGGAGAGCAGGTACATGCGCACGGCGAAGCCCGACAGGCCGGCACTCGTGACGAGATAGTTCACCGTATTGGAGACGAACGTGATGCGGAGCCAGTTGCGAAAGGTCAGGTGGCAGCCCGCGGCGTCCGCGATGTCCTGGTACGAGCGCGACATCGCCGCATAGGACAGGAGGGTGAGCGCCGCCGGCAACGCCAGCATGCGCAGGTCGATGCCGGCCGCCGTGCGCAGCAGCTCGCGTCCGTCCGCGAGCAGCACGGGTAGGACGAGCAGGCCGATCCCGACGGTCAGTGCGGCAGCGAGGAAGATGCGGCGCCGCGTCGCCGACCGACCGTCAGCGGGTCGAGCGTTCAACCGTGCGCTTGGCAACCCACCAGAGAAGGGCACCCGCGGCGAAGCCGAGCGGCCCCCCGAAGATCGCCGATCCGATCACGGACGAGAAGTCGGGATGGACGACGTTGCTGGTCCAGAAGATAGCCGCCGTGCCGAGGATCGCAGCGGTCGCGAGCGTGAGCGCGCCGTCGGTCTCCGGCGCGGGACCGAGCCGATCGAAGGCGACCACCGCCGCCACCAGCGCCGCGACCACCAGTCCGAGCACGATCGAGCCCGGCAACGGATGGGCGTAGGCCGTGAGCGTGACGGGCTGGGCGCTGGGCGGGTCGAGTGTCACGGCGGTCACCCGGAGATCCTGCCGCGTCGGGTTCGGGAGGACCCGCACGTCACCCGTGTGCGCCTGGTGGACGACGGCCGTTCCACGACGGCCGAGGCGCCGCGTCGCGAGCGTGTCCTTGAAGTCGCCGTCGATCAGCTGGCGCGTGCCCGCACCGTCTTCCAGCGTCAGCACGTAGTGCACGGGCAGGGCGGCGCCGCCGGAGGGGTTCGGGGCGAGGTGCCCTTCGAGCAGGAGATCGATCGCCGCATGGCCGGCGGCCGGGATGCGGAGCGGTAGACCCTGACCGCCCGCCGTTACCTGGACGTCGTCGAGGAGCGGGACGCCCGGGAAGAGGCGCACGTGAAATGGTACGTAACAGGCGAAGAGCCAGACGATGCCGAGGGCAGCACCGAGGGCGCGACCGCGAGGCGGCTTCTCGGCGTCGACCAGCGGCCGCATCCCGATGTAGAGCAGGAGGACGAGCGCCCCGGCGATGGCGATCGCGAGGCCCACCGGAGTCGACACGAGCCCCGCGCTGGCCAGCGCCGCGGACACCACGATCGCCGCCGCGGCGAGCCCCGGGATGAGCCAGGGCCGGACCGCGTCGAACGCGAGCAGGACGGAGACCGAGGAGGTTCCGCTGCGCGTCTTCGGCCCTTTCGGGCGAGAGGCGGTCGCCATGAAACGGGTCAACTCTGCCCGGGCGGCCTTGTATCCCAGCGTCCCGGGAGGGGCAAGCCGCGCGCGTTCAGCCGTCTCGCGCCAGGTCTTCCAGCTCGCGGAGCTGGTGGAGGACGATTCGGCCCCCTTGCTTGCTGATGAGGCCCTCTTGCTCGAAGCTGCGGAGGACGGCGTTCACCTTCCGCAAGCTGCCCGCCGACAGCTCCGCGATCGCGTTCTGGGTGATGCGTAACGCCAGCACGTGGCCGCGCGCATCGGGGACACCGAACCCGCGCGCCGCCTCGATCAGTGACGCGGCGACCCGGGCGCGCAGGTTCTGCACGAGGAACCGCGCGAGGCGCACCGAGAGCGTGAGCCAACGTTCCGTGAGGAGGGAGACGAGCTCGCCGACCTCGCGGGCGTGTTTCCCGGCGAGTGCCTCGAGGAAGCTCCGCGCGGTCACCCGACCGAGCCGCAGGTCGGTGTACGCCGCGGCCTCGAACACCCGCGGCGTACCGGCCTCCACCAACGCAGAATGGCCGAACATCTCACCGCTCGGGAGCAGATGCAGCAACACGCGGCGGCCGCTCGACATGGGCAACGACAGACGTGCCACGCCCGCGAGGATGACGTAGAGACTGTCCGCCGTCTCGCCTGGCCGGTAGATGATCGCGTGGCGGCGGTACTCACGAACGATCAGCCGATGCTCGAGTGCCGAGCGCTGCTCGGGACGGAGGCGCTTTGTCGCGGCCAGCCCGCGCAGCGAACGGTCGCCGGCGAGCGGAGCGACGACTCGCCAGGGATCGGCGGC
>VBLA01000051.1 GCA_005879245.1 Deltaproteobacteria bacterium | reverse complement strand
GCCGACGGTCTCGTCCAGCGTGCGCTTCATCTCCCGGGACTCGGGGACGCGAAAGGGCGACGGGACGGTGATCTGCACGAGCGACACGCGCCGCCGCCAATCCGGATGTCGCTCGAGGAAGCGCTCGAAGCCGAGGAGACGCTCGGGAATCCCTTTGGTGTAGTCGAGTCGGTCGACGCCCAGCAGGACCACCTCCGCGGCGAAGGCCTCGCGGAGCTGCCGCGCGTGGGTGCGAATCGCGGGGTCGGCGGCCTGCGCGCGCAGGCGGCCGGCGTCGATGCCGACGGGCAAGGCGACGACGCGCACCTCGCGCTCCGGGAACTGAACGCAAGCGGGATCGTGCGCGACCGGAAGACCGAGGAAGTGCTGCACGCAATCAAGGAAGTTTCGCACGTCTAGCGCCGTCTGGAACCCGATCAGCTCGGCGCCCAGCAGTCCCCCCAGGAGCTCCGCGCGCCACGGGCAGATGCCGAACAGCGCCGGCGGCGGGAACGGAACGTGCCAGAAGAGGCCCGTGCGCACCGGGACGCCACCGCTGCGGAGGAGGCCGGGCACCAGGCAGAGGTGGAAGTCGTTCACCCAGACGAGGCTTCCCGGCTCCGCCACCGCACCCACCGCGGCCGCGAAGCGCTCGTTGGCCTGCCGGTACGCGGTCCAGTACGTGGGCTGAAACCGACAGCGGGTTGGAAACATGTGACAGAGCGGCCAGAGGACCTGGTTGGCGAAGCCGGCGTTGAAGCTGCTGACCTCGGGCTCGCGTAGCCGCACGGCGTGGATGGGGTAGCTGAGTCCCGTGGCGGCTGGCGTCAGCACGTCGTCGGTGAACGGCGCCGCCCACGCGATCCACGCCCCCCCACGCTCCTCCATCATCGGGTTGAGCGCATCGGTGAGTCCGCCCAGGACCCGCGTGACTCGTGTCCCCTCGGGCGTCCGGCTCACCTCCACCGGAGCGCGGTGCGACACGACGAGCAACCGCTGCGGCGCGGGCATGATGCGGGAAGAACTGGACTATGCGCGCGAGAGGATCAATGCCGTCAACTCGCGGGACTGCACCGCGGCAGCACCCGCGTCGCGAGCTGCTCGATCGTGTAGTTGAGCCGCGCACGGGGAATGAGGCCGATGTAGATCCAGGCGAAGAGCCAGCGGACGGGGAGGCGTGCGCGGAGGCGCTCCAGCTGTCGCGTGACCGTGTCGGCCGTTCCGACGAGCGCGAGGCCCGTGTCGAGCAGGCTCGGTGCCTCGCCGGTCGTCGGGTCGACGAGACCCTGCGCGAAGCCGAAAGGCTCGAACCACTCGCGGCCGCAGAAGAGGCCGCTGTCTGCCCAGAGCGCCAGCGCCTCCTCGTCCGTGGGTGCGATCACGACGTCCCGCAGCACGCCGACCCCCTCGCCCAGCGGGCGGCCGGACACCTCGGCGTAGAGACGGATGAGGTGTTCCTCGGTGCGCGGGTGGAGTGGCGGCAGGATCGCGGTGACCCCCTCCTCGGCGCACCAGCGGATGCTCCGCTCGGACGAGGCGAAGGGCTGGAAGAGCGGCGGATGCGGCTTCTGCACGGGCTTCGGCACCACGCCGACCGCCCGCACCACGCCGTCGGCGATGCCGGCGCCATAGCGCTGCGTGGCCTCCAGCGTCCAGGGCGTCGCCCCGGGCGGGATGCGCCAGTAGCGGCCCTCGTAGGCGAGCAGGTCTTCCGTCCAGGCCGCCTTGATGATGCGGAAGCACTCCTCGAAGGCGGCCCGGTTGGCGGCGTCCACCTCGTCGTGCTGATGGGGGAGGGCGCCGTGGATGCCATGCGTCTGCTGCGCCATGACGTCGACCCAGCGGCGCTGGTAGCCGCGCGCGAAGCCGGCGTTCGCCCGCCCGCCGGTCATGTGGTCCAGCATGGCGATGTCCTCGGCCACCCGGATCGGGTTCTGGGCAGGCAGGACGATGCCGAGCTGCCCGACCCGGAGACGCCGCGTCTGCATGCCGACGAAGAGGTCCAGCAGCACCGGGTTGTTGGAGAGCTCGAAGCCCTCGATGTGGAAGTGGTGCTCGGTGAAGCTGACCGAGTCGTATCCGAGATCGTCGGCGAGTCTCGCCTGCTCGCTCAGCTCGGCCAGCATGCGGTCGTAGAGGTCGCCCCGCAGCCCCGCCATCCCGCACTCGATCTCTGCGCGGCTGCCGATGGAAGGCAGGTAGAAGAGGGACGTCTTCATCGCTGGCACGCCTGTAGCGGCGTCGCCGTCGGCTCGTCAACGACCTCGGCCGCCGTCTTGACCCGCGTGCAGATCGGGGCGTACAGCTGGGGGCGCAGCGAGGGGCGGTGGAACGCTCATGCAGGCAGTCGCGGTAGTGCTCGCCTCGTTCGCGCTCGCAGCGACGAGTGCAGCGGTCGCCGCCTCGACGTGCCGACGATGCGACTTCGGCGGCCTCTGCCGGAGGGGACAGGCCTTGGTTCAGTGCCTGCCGTCGGAGGGTCGCTGCCGCCCGAACGGCGGCATCCTCGGGTTCAACTCCGTGCCGCCCAACACGCCTGCTTATTGGACGCTCTTCGCCCCCGCACGGGGCAAGCGGTCGCTCCGTCGGCTCGCGGGACGGCTCGAGGTCTGGGCGGACTACACGTTCCCGCGGCCGATCGTGCCTGGCCTGCCCGCCGAGTGCGAGGCGGCGGACTGCGTGTGTTTCGGAACGAGCGCGGTCTTCCGCGGTAAAGTCCGGAACGATCGCCTGAAGGGCGTCGCGCGCTACCCCGATGGAGCCACCTGCGAGTTCCGCGGTACCGTCTCCTTCGGCCTCGGTGGTGCGCGGCCGAACGCCTTCGTCTGCCGGACGCCGTCGGGTGACGTGCTCTCGGATGGTCCGTTCCAGCTGCAGCTCATCCGGCTGAGTGGTTGCCGCCGGTAGCGAGAGAGAAGCGCATGCGAGGCCGTGCCAGGTTCATCGTCGTCGTGGTTGGGGACGACGGCGCCGTCTCGGGCGTGCTCGCGAACACGTCGGGGCATCGGCTGCGGGAGGTTCGCCTGCTCATCCGGTATCAGTGGCTCTGGCGTGACGAGTTTCACCCTGGGAGCGACAGTCCGGGCACCGCGATCTACTACGTGGTCCCGGAAGAGATCCCTCCGGGCGGCACCGCATCCTTCAGCTATCGTCCCGACCCACCGCTCCCGAGACGGTCCGACGGGACCTTCCAGACCGCGGTCGAGGTGGCCGGTCTCCTCGAGTTTTCCGACTGAGACCGCGCCCCGCCGGTGGAGCGGGGCGTATGGACAGCGACGGGGCGAACGCCGAGGCATGGTACTCGGGCCCCTCACCGGACTGACGGGCGAGTCGAGCGTTGCGTTCTTGCAGTGGGCCGCCTGGGTGCAAGAAATCTTCTCGACCCGGTCGCAATATCCAGCGGCGTTCCGCATCTCCCCTCATCGCAGCGTGGCACCTCCCTTGCTTCCGCTACGCGTCCGGGGGGAGGGTCCGTGCTATCCGCCAGGACATCGACGCCGATCGCTTGCTCGCAGCCCAGACGTACCAGTCGCGTCACCCTCGTCGGTGCGACCGTCGCGCTCTCCGCTTTGCTGGCTGCCGGGCCCGTCGGTGCGGCTGGCGGCAATTTGGTGAGCATCTCCCTCTCGCCGTCGAAGCGAGCCATGGGGATCGGTCAGACCGTGTCGTGTCATGCGACCGGCCACTTCAGCTCGGGCACCACGCAGGACATGACCTCGAGCGTCACCTGGAGCACCTCGAATCCCGCGGTGGTTTCGATCGACGCGAGCGGGAAGGCGAGGGGGCTCGCGCTCGGTTCGGCGACCGTCCGCGCCGTCGATCCTGCGACCGGCATCGCCTCCACGAGCGGAGGCGTGATCGCGGTGGTAGGAGCCCCGCGGACGCTCAAGATCTCGCCGGCAAGCGTCATCGTCGCGCTGGCCGGTAGCACCACGTTGAAAGCTTCGGCCACCTTCACCGGATTGACCGGCACCTTCAACGTGTCGCGAACCGTCCAGTGGTCCTCGAGCAGCGCGTCCATCGCGACCGTCGATACGCAGGGCAAGGTGACCTGCGCCGTCCGCGGGATGGCGACCATCTCGGTCAAGGACGTCGCCTCGGGTGTCACCTCCACGGCAAGCGGTGGCGATGCCCACGTGAATTGCGGTGCCACCATCATCGGGATCAAGGTCTCGCCGGCGCACAACATCCTGCAGCCCGGGACCTCTCGTCAGATGCACGCCTTCCTCATTCCCGCCACCGGCGATCCCGTCGATGCGACGCGCGACGTGATCTGGACCTCCCGCAGCCCGAGCAACGTCTCGATCATTGCCGACGGATCGCAGCGGGGCCTGGCGACCGCGGGGCGTCCAGGGCGCGCGACGATCATTGCCGCCGATCCGACCCGTCGCCTCAGCTCGAACCAGTCCAACGGCACAAACGGGGTACTCCTGGTCCCCGGGCCGCCCCAGTCGGTGACCATCTTCCCCCATCCGGCCACGGGGGGGAGCGTGACGGGCAGCGTCGGGGGCACCCAGCAGTTCAGGGCGCGTGTCGCCTATCAGGGCGGCGTGACCCAGGGGGTGAACGCGCAAGTCACCTGGTCCTCATCCAACACCAACCTCGTCTCGGTCAGCAATGGCGACGACGGCCCTGCGGGGCTGGCACACCTGTTGCGCCAGGGGACTGTGACGATCAGCATCGTCTTTCCGGCGACGGCGTCGAGTCCGCAGCTCACGGACTCCGTCCAGCTCATCGTGCACTGAGCGCCCCGGTCGGGTCGGGGCGGGTGACGCGCGCCGCCGGACGTTCTACCCTCGGCCTTGCGTGCCCGAGCTGCCCGACGTCGTCGTCTACATCGAGCGTCTCATCCCTCACCTCGTTGGACAGCCGCTCCGCCGCGTTCGGCTGGCGAGCCCGTTTCTCCTTCGCTCCGTCGAGCCAGCCCTCGGCGCCCTGGAGGGGAAGACGGTTCTCGGGCTCAGCCGGCTCGGAAAGCGCATCGTGGTCGAGCTCGAAGACGAGCTCTTCCTCGTCGTCCACCTCATGATCGCGGGCCGTCTCCACTGGCGACCGCCCGCGGCACGGCTCGCCCGCCGGGTCGATCTCGCCGCGTTCGACTTCCCCTCCGGGACGCTCGTGCTCACCGAGGCGGGTACACAGAAGCGCGCGGCGCTCCACGTGGTGCGCGGCGCGGCGGTGCTCCGCGCGCACGATCCCGGGGGTCTCGAGGTGCTCGACGCCGACCTGCCCGTCTTCCGGGCGACGCTCCTCCGGGAGAACCACACCCTCAAGCGAGCGCTCACCGACGCCCGCCTGTTCAGCGGGATCGGCAATGCTTATGGGGACGAGATCCTGCATCGGGCGCGGCTCTCACCGGTGAAGCTCACGCGTCAGCTGGGTGATGAGGAGATCACTCGGCTGTACGACGCGATCCGTGCGACGCTCCGTGAGTGGACGGAGCGCCTGCGGGACGAAGTCGGGGCCGGGTTTCCGGAGCGCGTCACCGCCTTCCGTCCGGCCATGGCCGTCCACGGCCGCTACCGCCAGCCGTGTCCGGTCTGCGGCGCGCCCGTGCAGCGGATCGTCCACGCGGGGAACGAGACGAACTACTGTCCCCGCTGCCAGACGGGCGGGACGCTCCTCGCCGACCGCGCGCTCTCGCGCCTGCTGAAGGAGGACTGGCCGCGACGGCTGGAGGAGCTCGAGGACGGGGCTGGAGGGACGGCCGTCTCCCCGCTCGGTCCGCTTCCCGCTCGACCGGCGCGAGCGCGGCCCCGTCGCGCACGGCGGTGAGCGTCGCGCCCTAGGAGGTGGGGCGGAGCGGATCTCCCTGTGAGAGGTGGTGCAGGCCGCGCCCGCCGCGCCCGACGCGCGGTGCACTCTCGATCGCCCGGGTGACGTAGCGCTTCGCCGCCACGACGGCCGCGGTGAGATCGAGGCCGCGCGCGAGACCGGCGGCGATCGCGGCGGAGAGCATGCATCCCGTGCCGTGGGTGTCGCGAGTCGCGATACGCGGCGCCGAGAGCTCACGGACGTTCCGGCCGTCATCGAGGAGATCGAGCGCCTCGCCCTGGAGATGACCACCCTTCACGAGGACGGCGCGCGCGCCGAGGTCGAGCAGCGCCCGGGCCGCCGCCCGCATGTCCGCGGGGTTGGCGACCGGCCGCCCGGTCAGCGCCTCGGCCTCGCGCAGGTTCGGCGTGAGGAGCGTGGCGAGGGGCACGAGCCGCTCTCGCAGACGCGCGATCCCGGCGGGCTCGAGGAGGGCCTCCCCGGTGGTCGCGACCAGCACGGGATCGACGACCAGGTGCGGCAGCGGTCGCGTGGCGAGACGATCGGCCACGGCGTCGATCACCGCGGCGGAGAGCAACATGCCCGTCTTGGCTGTTCCGACATCGAGGTCGTCGAGCACGGCGTCGATCTGCGCTGCCACGAAGCTGGCCTCGACCGCCGCGATCGCGTGCACGCCGCCGGTGTTCTGCGCGGTGAGCGCCGTCACCACACTCGCGCCGTAGACGCCGAAAGCGGCGAAGGTCTTGAGGTCGGCCTGGATGCCCGCCCCGCCGCTCGAGTCCGAGCCGGCGATGGTGAGCGCGACGTGGACCATCGGCTCGCGATGCTATGCTCGTGCCCGCGAGCTGTACAGATATGGTAGGGAAGGCTCGGCCGCTGCATGAGCGACGACGAGGACGCGCCTTTTCCTGACCCGATTGCCATCCCGATCGAGGACGCGCTCGACCTGCACGCCTTCCTGCCGCGCGAGACGCCGGCCGTCGTCGCGTCCTACCTGGAAGCCGCCGCCAGCGCCGGATTCCGCGAGGTCCGGCTGATCCATGGGCGAGGAAGCGGCGTGCAGCGCCAGCGCGTTCGCGAGACCCTGTCCCGACATCCGCTCGTCGAGCGCTTCGGTGGAAGGGAGCCCGTCGCGTGGTGGTCCTGACGGGCGCCGGTCTCTCCGCGGGCTCGGGCATCCCCGACTTCCGCTCCCCGGGCGGGCGGTGGGAGCGCTACCAGCCGGTGCCACTGCCGGAGTTCCTCGCGAGTGAGGCCGCGCGCGAGCGCTACTGGCGCTACAAGGGAGAGACCTGGCAGGTGATCCGCGCAGCCCGCCCCAATGCCGCTCACGACGCGCTCACCGCGCTCGCCCGGTCGGGCCGCGTTCACCTCCTGGTCACACAGAACGTCGATGGCCTCCACGAGCGAAGCGGGTTTCCCCTCGAGCGGCTCGTGAACATCCACGGGACGGACTTCGAGGTCGAATGCATGGCCTGCCATCGCCGAGCACCGCGCGCCCTCGCCCAGGACGCCTGGGAGAACGGCACCGCCGTTCCGCACTGCGTCTGCGGCGGTGCGTGGAAGCCTGCGACGATCTCCTTCGGGCAGCAGCTCGTCCCGGCCGATCTCGAGCGTGCCCTGCAGGATGCCGGCAGCTGCGATCTCTTCGTGGCGCTCGGGACCTCGCTCGTGGTCGGCCCCGTCAACCAGATGTTCCCGATCGCGCGGGCAGCGGGGGCCCGCACCGCCATCGCGACCGCCTCCGAGACGCCCTACGATGGGGTGGCCGACGTCCGCCTCATCGCGTCGCTCGAGGAGGTGCTGCCAGCGGTGCGGGACCTGATCCTCTGATGGACAGCGCCAGGCGCCGGCGGTAGCATTCCACGAGGGATTCCCGATCGGGACACACACAGGTCCCATGGCCGGCCACGCGCCGGTGATCGGGGTCGGGAGACGGCAACCGGCGGCCGCCTCCTGGCGGTGGGTGCTCGGGCCCGCTCGGTTCTCCCGCCGCACGAAAGGAGGTGATCCAGTGACGTATTCCCCTACGGTGATCTGTGAGGTGGTGGCCTCTTAGGGCGAACCCGGATCTGCGTCGCTGGGTTACCCTTCGGGGGCCCAGGCACCACCGGACCCCGATGGCTCCCGCAGCACCGGCGGGACGGCGCCGTCGCCGTGCAAGGCCATCGGGGTCTCTTTTTTCATGAAGCGCCGCCCATTCGGCTGGACCGGGGTCCCCGTGCCGGTCGTCGGTCAGGGGACCTGGAACCTGGAGCGCGACGAGCGTGCGCGCGTCGTGGTCGCACTGCGCGCGGGGCTGGACCAGGGGATGACCCACATCGACACGGCGGAGATGTACGGATCCGGCGTCGTCGAGGAGCTCGTCGGAGAAGCGATCGCCGGCCGGCGCGACGAGGTATTCCTGGCTTCGAAGGTCCTGCCGTCCAACGCGTCGTTCGAGCGCGTGCTCCGCGCCTGCGAGGCGAGCCTCCGCCGTCTCCGGACCGACCGGCTCGATCTCTACCTCCTGCACTGGCCGGGCACGCACCCGCTCGAGCGGACGCTCGCGGCGTTCGAGCGGCTCGTGCGCGACGGCAAGATCCGCTTCTACGGGGTCAGTAACTTCGATGTGGAGGAAATGGCACGGGCACTGGCGATCGCGGGAGAGCGGGGGATCGCCTGCAATCAGGTCCTCTACCATCTGCAGGAGCGGTCGATCGAGCACGCGGTCGCGACCTGGTGCGCCGAGCATGAGATCGCGGTGGTGGGCTACAGCCCCTTCGGCTCGGGACGCTTCCCGGCGGCCGGTAGCGCGGGGGGCCGGTTGCTCGCAGCGATCGCGCGGGCACACGGCGCGACGCCGCGGGCGGTGGCGCTCGCCTTTCTCGTACGGTTGCCGGGGCTCTTCACCATCCCGAAAGCGTCTCGCCCACCCCACGTGCTCGACAACGCAGCGGCCGGAACGCTCGAGCTCACGGACGACGACATGGTGCGACTCGAAACGGCCTTTCCGCGTGGCCGGCCGCGCGCGGGCGTCCCGATGCTCTGACATCGCCCCCGCCGGCGCAGCCGGACGGGCGAAGCCGCTCAGCGAGGGCGCCCCGTCGGCTGCTCGCCGTCGATCGCGATGCGTACGGCCACGGTTCCAGCCGACGGCGTGAGTCGCAGGCGGAACCGGCGGCCGAGTTCGGCGAGGAGTGCGTCCACCTCGGGGTGCTCCGCGCCCGGGCCGTTGCACATGGTCGGATAGTAGATGGCGAGCGTCGCCGGTGGCGTGGGGCCATCGGCACGCACACCGTCGAGGAAGCTCTGGAAGTCCGCGAGCGGGTGGATGGGGAGGCAGCAGTAGCGGCAGGCGCGCGACCCGAAGACGAACACCGAGTCGACGAAGCGCTCGTGACCGAGCCCGAGGTAGAGGCGCTCGAGCACCCCCGACGGGTTCGTGAAGTTCTCCGGATAGCAGTCGAGGTTGTAGAGGAGCAGAAGCCTGTGCCCCGCGTCCACCTCTTGGCGGAGGCGCGGGCCCAGTCGACATGGGGGAAGGTCACCGAGCCGACGCCGTCGCGGGAGTAGGTGTACGGCATCGTGAAGGACGCGCCCAGCGCGAACGGCATCGGCATGAAGCGTACGAGCCCCAGTCCCTGCCAGACGTTTCCGAGCACGAGGAGGCCGGCCAGGAGCCGCCGCGGTGATGCGGGAGCCTCGCGGTACATCCACGCGATCGCGACCAGGCAGTAGCAGTCGACCATGATGAAGCGCCGCGGCCGGAGCTGGTCCGCTTGGTACGTCGCGAGGAGAACCACGAGCCCGAGCTGAACCAAAAAGAGCGCGACGAGGAACCTCCGGTCCCGCCGCAGGAAGAAGAAGCTGGCGACGCCGACCCCGAAGAGGATCGGAAGGTC
>VBLA01000050.1 GCA_005879245.1 Deltaproteobacteria bacterium | reverse complement strand
CCACCAGCTCCCCCATGTCGTTGCCGGCGGCGTCGATGTGATGGATCGACATTCGTGTGCCCCGATGGTGCTGGTGGGTCGAGAGCTGCACGATGTTGAGCGCGGTGGGCGTCTGCCACTCGCCGGTGAGTGCGGCGCCGCCATGAGGGGGGATGTTGATCTGGAACGTGCCGACGGTGAGCGCTTGCGCGTGGTGACGGACCGTGCCCGTGCGTGCGGCGATGAAGTTGAACACCGCCTCACCCGTCACGGGTACCGTCGAGTAGTTGTGGAAGTGCAGGTTGGGATAGACGATCGCATGCGGATCGAGTCGGACCGCGATACCGGGCGGGAACTCGACTCGCGCGCGCGCCGTCTGCATGCCGAAGAGGTTGGCCGTGGTGGCAAAGCTGTCCTGCGGACCGAGGCCCACGCAGCCGGGCGTGTACTTGATGCCGGTCCAGAAGTCAGCGGGGTTGCGGTCCCCGCCGAGGTAGTCCCAGACGACGAAGTGGTGCGTCCCGGGCGTGGCGCGCAACTCGAAGGCCGCCACATCCATCGCCTTGCGGTTGGGCGTCGTGCGATACTCACATCCCTCGCGATCGGTGCCGGGCGGGATGACGAAGGGCGTCATGCGCATCTGGAAGCCGTGACGCGGCTTGTGGAGATGCATCCGCTTCGCATCGGCCGTGCTACCGAGGGCGAGACACGCGAGCGTCGCTGCCCAGATCATTCGCATGCGTGAGGCTCCTACTCCCCGCGTCTCTCCCTCGTCAAGGTCATAGTACGCACGCGGTTCCGCGAACGGGGTCTTCGGGGGAAATCGAGCGAGGCGGACGCGCGCGCAAGCGCCCGACTTCACTGAGCTAGAAAAGTGCGAAAGGGGGGACTTGACCCCGCTCAAGCGTGATTCTCGGACTCCAGGCGGCGTTGTCTTCCCGAGCCTCGACCGGGTCGGGAAACTGGTTCGGCGCCGCCCGGTGCCCGCCCCGCGAGGGCGGCGACCACCGACGCCAGCTCGGCCGGTTCGGCCGGTTTGGCGATGTGAGCGTGGAAGCCTGCTTCCAGCGCTCGCCTACGATCCTCGTCGCGCGCATGTGCGGTCAGCGCCGCAGCGGGTAGCGCGCCTCCCCGGGCGGGCCCACGCGCACGCACCTTGCGGATCAGCGCGTATCCGTCCTCGTGTGGCATCCCGATGTCGCAGACGAGGACGTCCGGGAGCCGCCGGTCGATGGCATCGGCGGCTTCCGCGGCCGAGCCGACGGCCCTCACCCGCGCGCCACAGAGCTCGAGCACGGCGCTGATCGATTCGCGCGCATCCGTCTCGTCATCGACGAGGAGCACGTCAACCCCAGCGAGCGAAGGGAGGTCGAACGCACTGGGGGCCGAGCCCCCTCGCCAGGCGGCATCGGCTGTCGCGTACCGCTCCCGCAGGAGTGGGAGCTTCACGATGAACGTCGCGCCCTGTCCCTCACCCGGGCTCTGCGCCTCGACCGTGCCGCCGTGCAGCTCCACCAGGTGGCGCACGATCGCTAACCCCAGCCCGAGCCCCCCGTGAGACCGCGTGCTCGTGCTGTCCGCCTGGCGGAAGCGCTCGAAGATGTGGGGCAGGAAGGCCGCGGGGATGCCGATGCCGGTGTCGCGCACGCTGACCCGGGCCCAGCCGTCCTCGGGCTCGACTCGAATGACGACGCGCCCGCCGTTCGGGGTGAACTTGATGGCATTCGCGACGAGGTTCCAGACAACCTGTTGCAGCCGGTTGCGGTCGCCCGACACGGGTCCGGTGCTGTGGTCGAGTACGAACTCGAGCAGTATCTCCTTGGCATCGGCTGCCGCGCGGAGGGCGTCGCTGACTGCCTCGACGGTAGAGGCCATGTCGACCGGTCCAACCTCGAGACTCAGCTTGCCCGTGATGATGCGCGAGACGTCCAGCAGATCCTCGATGAGCCGCGCTTGGAGCGCCGTATTGCGCTCGATGACGTCGAGCGCACGCACTTGGGACGCCTCGTCGAGGCGACCGGCGCGGAGAAGGCGAGCCCAGATGAGGATCGCGCTGAGCGGCGTCCGCAGCTCGTGCGAGAGCGTGGCGAGGAAGTCGTCCTTGAGGCGGTTCGCGTCCTGCGCTTCACGGTAGAGCCGTGCGTTGTCGACCGCCAGGGCCGCGCGGCGGGCGAGCTCCTCTGCCAGAGCCAGGTCGGCCCGCCCATAGCGGCGACGGGACTCCGCCGCATTGAACGTGAGAGCGCCGAGAGTCCGCCCGTGCGCCACGAGAGGCACGCACATGGCGGAGTTGATCCCAAGCGCCCGCAGGAGGTCGAGGTGCTCGATATCCCGTGCCGCGATCCCGAGCGGCATGTCGGAGACGTCAGGGAGGAGCTCCGGCTGGCCGGTGCGAATCACGTTCGGTGGGCCGTGGGGCTGGCTCGGATCCATCGGGTAGCGGCGCAGAAGCTCGAGCGCTGCGCTCTCCTTCGCGGGATTCGCGTGGGCGAGCACGAGGGTCCGGATGGATCCGTCCGCTTCCAGCACATGAACTCCACACCAATCGGCGAGGTGCCGTACCGCCAGGCGGGCCATGTTGTCGAGCGTGGTCTCGGAGTCCAACGAGGAGGCGAGCAGCGTGCCTGCCTCGGCGAGCACGGACGCACGCTGTACGCCGGCCTCGGCCTCGGCGCGGGCCGCCCGCTCACGGGCCAGGAGCTCGGCGCGCTCTTCCTCGACACGCTTGCGCTCGGTGATATCCCGGAGGAGGCTCTGAACGACCGTCTCTCCTGCCAGCTCCGTTACGGCGGCGCTGATCTCGACGGGGATCAGGTGCCCATCGGCGTGCCGCAGGTGCAGCTCGCTCGTCATCGCACCCCCGGGCCGAAGCCGCTCCTCCAGCATCTGCCAGTAACGCTCTTGTTCCCCTTCGGGATGGAGCTCCTCCTGCTGCATCCCGACGATCCGGTTGACGGGAATCCCGAGCAGCTCCTCGGCCTTCCGGTTGGCGGTGAGGATGACGCCGCTCTCGAGATCGGTCACGACGATCGCGTCGTTGGCCGCATCGAGCAGGTGCCGGTACCTCGCCTCCCATTCCCAGGTGTGCCGCAGCATCATCCAGGAGAGCGAGACGCCGGCCGTCAACAGCAGTGCGGCGGCCAGGCATGTGATCTGGAGCAGCAGGCGGCTCGTCCGGCGAGCTCCTCTTGCCAGGCTACGAGAAAAGCCGTCCTCCAGGGGAGTCAGCCGCTGGTTGCTATAGTCAATTTCCTCGAGGATGGCCGCGATTCGCCCCGAGTCCGGACGGCCAGAGGCGATCTGGTCATGGAGCGCCTCCCCCAGCCGTTCGATTCTGGCAATATAGCGATCGCCGACCGTCCAGATGGTGATCGCCCTGGCCATGTAGCTGACGTGACGGAACCTCCGGAAGAGCCGCGCCATGCTGGCGACGTCATCGGGGTGATTACCTCCCTGTACGAAGCCCTGCCGGACCACTCCGAGGTTCGCCTTCGGCTTCTCGAGCTCGAGACGAGCCTTCCTGTCACCCAGGGGGACTGCGAGGGCAGCCAGGTACTCCGAGTAGTAGTTCTCATCGTGCGAATGGGCGTACCGCGCCAGATGGTGGACGGCATCCTTCTGTCCCTTCGACCAGAGGCCTTCGCCCCCCACGTAGGCCCGCACGGCCGAGAGGATCTCCATCTGCGCGCAGGCGAGCACGAGCAGGCAAGCGACGATGAGGACGAAGAGGAGCACGATGAAGGCGAGTTTCTTGGGAAGCGGCATGAACTGCAGGAAGTTTTTCACGGAGGACATGTGGACGGCGTGTCTCCGGAGCGAGGCTCCGTGCAGCGCCGCCTCATGGTTTCTGCGCCCTGCCGGCAGGGCGGCCGGCGAACCCACGTCCATGTTGGCCGTTCCGGAGCCGACGACGTGCTCCGGTGCCAAATCATCCGCAGGGGTT
>VBLA01000049.1 GCA_005879245.1 Deltaproteobacteria bacterium | reverse complement strand
CGTCAGGGGCTCGCGATAGATCGCCGCGGGATTGAGGGCGGCATGCGCACGGCCCGCGAGCGCGATCTCTCCCATATGCTCCCGCTTCGTCCCGAACTCGTGCATGTGGCGGACGGCGTGGAGCGCCAGCCAGTTCGCCGCCGACATCGCACCGAAGGGGATCACCCACTGCGCGAAGCCCGAAACTGCGCGCGACCCCGCGCCGATGCCGACCCGGCCGCCGGCGCCCTGCGCCGTCGCCTCCGTGACCGTCCGGTAGACGAGCACGTGGCGACAGAGACCGGCGGCGACGGCGAGCGCGCTGAGCATCACCGGCGCCACTTGCGCCGGTCCCTCACCCCCGGAGCCGTGCCAGCCGAGCTGGAGCCCGAGGGCGTCCTGCACCTCCGGCGTGCCCGGTCCCGCGAAGCCGGGCGCGCCCGCCCCCATGGGACCTGGGTAGCAGGCGAGACCGTCGATGTCCGCCGGTGTGAGGCCCGCGTCGGCAATCGCGCGGAGCGCGGCCTCGCAGGTGAGGTCGAGGTCGGTGCGGAGGAGGCGCCGGCCGATCTGTGACTGGCCGACGCCCGAGATGATGGCGCGCCGCTCGAGCCGCTCGGCATCGCTCGGCCGGATGGCCGGCGCGACCGGCCGGGGTATGGGAGGTGGCGGGGACGTGGCGGCGGTGGGGTCGGGCTCGAAGAGGGGCAGCGCGATCTCGTCGCTCACCGGCTCGAACCGGACGCGGACCGGCATACCGATCCGTACGTCGTCGGGAGCACATCCGACCAGGTTCGTCGTCAGGCGAAGACCCGCCTGCTCGGCGAGGTGGCACCGCGGGCAGACGGGCCGCGGCGGGTGCACGTACCATCCGCACGCACGGCAGCGGCTGATCTCGAGTCGCCCCTCACGACAGGCGCGCCAGAACCGCTCGGACTCGGGCTCGAGAGCGGGAAGCGGCGGACGGGGGAGCGACATGGGCCGGATCGCTACCAAGGACGACCGCCCAAGTCGAGGCCGATCCGCCGCGCCCGCGTCCCGACGCTCGGGTCGACGGCTAGTGTGACTCCAAGTTGATACCGCTCATGCGCGGGCGAGGGAGGGCAGGGGCCGGAGGTGCCGGCTCATGGTCCTCGCGCACCCCCACCGCGCCGCACAGCGACCCCGCGCGCTGCTCGAGCCGTCGATGGCGAAGCTCTTCGCGTCCGATGACGCGGTGTCGGTGACGCAGGAGGGACAGCTCCTGCACGGCGGCTGGGGCTACGCGGAGGAGTTCCCGATCTCGCGCTACGCGACGCGCAGGTGCTGTCGATCTTCGAGGACGTGAAACCGATCCTCGGCTTGAAGGTCGTGGCGCGCGGATTCCTGGGGGGGGGAGGTGCGACGCTCACGCCAGCCGGAGCCGTTCGAGGACGGGTAGGAGCTGGCTTCCGTATCGGTTGTTGATCCACACGACCGTCCGACCCAGGCCGTGCCGCTTGAGGAAGCCGGCGACACCTTGCGGCGGCGGGGGTGCCTCGATCCACTGCCTGGCCCCGGCAAGTCCGACGTACGTCGCGCAGGCCGTGCACGGGACGTCGTCGCGCGCCGGCGCCGTCCCCTGGAGCATGCGCTTGGCGTAGGCGAGGCGCTCGCCGCCGAGCGCGCGCTCAAGCCCGACCTCGAGGACGTTGTGGCCGAACGCGCCCCACGAGTTCACGCAGCACCCGAGCAGCTTGCCGTCGAAGTTGATCTGCGGCTGCTCCCAGAGCTGCAGGCAGTACGTGCGGGTCAGGTCCTCGCCCTGCGCCGGCTGCGCGCCCGGTGACGAAGCCGGCGCGGCCGCGCGGGCGGGGTCCGGAACGGCCGTCGGCGCGGTGGGCCCCTGCGCCTCGACGGGCGAGTAGTTCGGGTCCCAGCTGGCCTTCAGAAAGAACTCCATGCCGAGCTCGGCGGCGAGCGCCCGCGCCGGGGCGACCTCGTGCGCGTTGTGCCCGAAGGCGATCATGTGCCAGCGGAGCTTCGGGTAGCGCGTCTTCCAGCGCCGCTTGTTGGCGTTGATCTTCCGGATGTTCTCGAACACGCGCTCGACGTTCCCCGTGCGACGGTAGGCGGCGTACGTCTCGTTGGTGATACCGTCGATCGAGCACGTGATGCCGCGGAACTTGTACCGGGCGAGGGCCTCCAGGACCGGCTCCTTCACGTGGTTCAGGTTGGCGCCGTTCCACGCCGACAAGGCGACGCTCCGCCGGTACGCATAGGCGAGGATGTGCTCGATCTCCGGGTTCAGTGAAGATCTCACCCCAGTTCGACAGCTCGATCGCGTGCACCCACGGATTCTCGTCGACGATTCGGCGAAAGGCGTCGAACTTGAGGAAGCCCGAGCCGAGCTGTTGCTTGATGAGGCCCTCGGTCGTCGGACAGATGGGGCACTTGAGCTGGCAGATGGTCGACGCCTCGAGACGGATCGCGGTCGTCTCCCGCCTCGCGAGCCACCCCATGGGCGTTACTTGCGCTGCCTCGCACCGAAACGCAATCCCAAGGGAGTTCAGTCGAAGGCCGCGCGCTCGGCCGGCGCGAGCGCGCGGACGCGCACCGGGATGGCGCTCTGGCGGCCATGCCGGAGAGGGGCTCGAAGTCGCGCTCGGTGTCGACGAGACGGCCGGTGTTGCTGCCTTGAAGACTTCGCGCGTTCGTGGCGAAAGACATTCCGTGCCCACGCGACCCTGCGACGCCCGAGGTGTCTCGTCGACCGCCGCCGTCGTCCTGACGGTGCTGTGCACGGTCGTATGCGCCTCGCCCGCAGCCGCGGACGACGACCTGCGGGGCTGGGGCTATCTGGTCGCGAAGCTCGAGGCCGATGGCGTGCCTGCGGCGGAGGTGGTGGTCTCGTTCGCCGATCCGCGCGTACCCCGCTTCGACGGGCTGTATTTCTCGCTCGCACCGCGGGAGCCTGCGTCGCTCTATCGTGCGCTGCTCCGCCCGGCGAGCGTCGCCCAGGCCCGTCGGTGCCGCCACCGCTGGACCGATGCCCTCGCCGACGCTGAGCGCCGGTACGGGGTCCCGGCGAGCGTGGTCGCCGCGATCCTCCACGTCGAGAGCGGGTGCGGACACTACACGGGTCGGAGCCTTCTCTTGCCCGGGCTCGCGCGCCTCGCGATGGCGAACGAGCCGGCGAACGTGGATGCGAATGTCGACCGCTTGGCGGGCGACGATCCCGCGGTCGCGCTCCAGGTCCGCGCCCGCGCGCGCTACCTCGAGGACACCTTCTATCCCGAGGCGCGGGCGCTTTTCACGGTCGCGGCCCGCCTGCACGTCGATCCGCTCGACCTCCGCGGCTCCGAGTCGGGCGCTTTCGGCTACCCACAGTTCCTGCCGACGAGCTTCCTCCGCTTCGGCGTCGATGCGGATGGCGACGGCCGGGTGAGCCTCTACGACATGCCCGACGCCGCCGCGTCGTGCGCGCACTTCCTCGCCAGCCATGGCTGGCATCCCGGCCTGACGGTCGCGCAGCGCCGACGCGTCATCTGGCAGTACAACCGCTCCGACGCATACATCGACGCGGTCCTGACGATCGCGCGCCGCATCGACACGCCGGAGAGCGCACCGACTGCGCTGGTGCACCGGTCGGTCAAGCGCCACGTCGTGGCTGCGCGTCGGCCGGCGCATCGAGCGCTGCATCACACGAGGCACCGCGCTCCCACGCCACCGGCGGCTGAGCATCGGTAAGTGTGCGCGAGCTCCGCCGGACCACGGGTCCAGGCATTTGCTTGGCGAGGCGGGCACGGGAACCCACGCGGACGGCCTCACGATTGTCGCTTGCGCATGAGCGGTATCAACCTGGAGTCCCACTACCCGAGCATGATCATGCCGCCGTCGACCGCGATCGCCTGCCCCGTGATGAAGCGAGCGCCGTCGCCAGCGAGGAAGACCATGACGGGCGCGATGTCGCGGTCCGGATCCCCGAGCCGCCCGCCGAGCGGGATCACGTGCTGCATCGCGAGGTCGTGGATGCTCAGCTCTCCGGGCGACATGCGCGCGCGGTGAGCGTCGTACATCGGCGTCCAGATCGCGGGGACGACCGAGTTGACCGTGATGTTGTAGCGGGCCCACTCCTGCGCGACGGTCCGCGTCCACCCCATCACCGCCGCCTTGGCGGCAGAGTAGTGCGCCGAGCCGCGCTGGCCGCGGATGCCCGCCCCCGAGCCGAAGTTGATGATGTGGCCGCCGCGCGCCTGCATGTGCCGGAAGGCCACCTGGTTCGTGTAGAGCGTACCCTTGACGTTCACGTCGAAGACGAGATCCCACTCCTCGTCCGGAATGTCCTCGGCGGGTGTCCCCCGCTCGAGCCCCGCCACGTGGGCGAGCACGTCGAGGCCCCCGAGCCCTGCGACGACGCGCGCGAAGACCTCGTGTACTGCCTCCCGGCTCGACACGTCGCAGTGGTGGTAGGTGACCGCGTCTCCGGCCTCGGCGGCAACGCGCCGGCCCGACGCGTCCTGCACGTCGAGCGCGGCCACCCGTGCCCCCTCGCGCGCATAGGCGCGCACGGTCGCGGCGCCAATGCCGCTCGCACCACCGGTCACGATGATCTTCTTGTCGGGGAGGAGCATGGCCGGCTACATAGCCGGCCCACCCGGCGACCCGTCAAGCCGCGGCTCAGAGGTAGCGCTTGCCGACGATGCTCCCGTCCGTCGCCATCTCGTAGAGGAGCGGCACGCCGGTCGGGATCTCCAGCTGGAGGACCTGCTCGCGGGTCAGCCGGTCGAGGTGCATGACGAGGGCGCGCAGCGAGTTGCCGTGCGCGACCACGAGCACGTTCGATCCGGCGCGGAGATCGGGCAGGATGCGCCGTTCCCAGTAGGGCAGGACCCGGGCCGCGGTGTCGGCCAGGCTCTCGCCGCCGGGGGGCCGGACGTCGTAGCTCCGCCGCCAGAGGTGGACCTGCTCGGCGCCGAAGCGCTGCGCGGCCTCCGCCTTGTTCAGGCCCTGGAGGTCACCATACATGCGCTCGTTCAGGGCCGGATCGCGCTCGGTCGGCAGCGCGCCGATCCCGGCGGTTTCAAGTGCGAGACGTGCGGTCTCGATCGCGCGCACCAGGACCGATGTGTACAGCTTGTCGATCCGGCGCCCGCGGAGCTTCTCGCCGGCCTGCCGGGCTTCGGCCTCGCCGCGCGGCGAGAGAGGAACGTCGATCCAGCCCGTGAAGCGGTTCTCGAGGTTCCACTGTGACTCTCCGTGACGGAGAAGGATCAGCTCCGGAGTGAGGGGAGTCCGGGTGCTGGTCAGCGGAGGCTGCGCTTCTTCGCCCGGAGTCCGCGCCGGCTCCCTCCGCGCTTGCGGAAGGCTGGCGGCTCGGGCTCGCCGAAGCGTGCCATGTCGAACGGCTCCGCAGCGGTGGGGCTCATGGGCCGCGGTGCACGGGGAGGCGGCTTGTCGTCGGCGTCATTCACCCGTAGCCGTCGCCCGCGGAGCTCGAAGGCGTCGAACCGGCGGATGGCGTCGGCAGCGCGCGCGGGATCGCTGAACTGCGCGAACGCGAATCCTCGTGCCTTGCCGGTCACGCGGTCGGTGCCGAGTCGGACCCGCACTTGCGGATCGATTTCGGTCAAGGCGCTGCGGAGCTCTTCCTCGGTGGTCTCGAAGGACAAGTTGCCGATAAAGACAGTTGACGAAATGGTCTCCTCCTCACTCGGTCGTTTTTTCGACGCTAGCAGCTTGCCGCGGGTATTGCGACCCCTGAAACCGGGTACAGTGCCCCATCAGATGCGCGATCCCCGCCCCGCGCGCGGTCTTGCCACACGGCACCTCGGCGACACAACCCCTACTGCGGCTCGGTCGTGAAGCGGATGTTGTTCCGCCGCAGCCCATCGAGGACGATGTCGAGGCCTCCGCTGCGGACCATCCACTCCAGGCGATGATCGCGGTACTGTCGCTTGAAGATCCCCGAGGCGATCAGCTGGGGGATCATCTCGAACCCGGCCATGCTCTCGGTCGCCGCCTGGAACGTCGTCGCGACGCTCGGGCGCGCGCGCACCCGGTCGAGCCAGCGCGCCAGGCGTGATCCCGCCGGTGGCGGGTTGTCGCCGAGGGCCGCCGCGTGGACGGCGGGGACGACGGAGAGGTCACCCCAGCCGAAGGACGCGCCGTTGAAGTACGGGGCGTCGCCGAGCTGTCGTTCGAGGTAGGCATTCACGCCCGCGATCTGCTCGGCGGCACGCTTGAGCAGGCGTCCGGCGAGCTCGCCCGTCGCCCGCTGGAACACGCGCACCTCGAACCCGGCCCAGTTGATCGCCTCGTAGTAGGTGTCGCAGAGCTCCTCCAGCATTCGCACGCGGGCACGTGCGGCGGGCGTTGCCGGGAGGAGCGCCGGCGTCGGCCACCGCTCCTCGATGTACTCGAGGATGATCGTCGAGTCGAAGACGGTCGTGGCGCCGTCGTCGAGCGCGGGGACCTCGAGACGAGGGCTGGCGCCGGCGAACGCCGCGTCCTGGCCGCCCACGAAGTCGGGCAGACGGGGCTCGAAGGCCACGCCCTTCTCGGTGAGCGCGATCTTCACCTTGTGCACGTAGGGCGAGAGCGGGTGCTCGTAGAGGACGACCATGGCGCGGGACTAGAGCACAGTCCGAAGTTGGCACGCAAGATTGGGGGGCGCATCGAGGGCCCGGCGCGTGCCCGGTCAGGCGGCGCGCTTCTCGGCCAGCACGGGCAGGCCGTCGGAGGGCGCGAACGTGATGCCCCGTCGCACGACGCGCACCTGGTACCCCGGCGCGGCGCGGAGGACGACCCGCTGCAGCACCTCGGCCGTCACGACACGCATCTCGTAGAGCGCGAAGGCCATGCCGAGGCAGCGCCGGATGCCGCCGCCGAAGGGGAAGAACGCGTAGGGACTCACGCGCTGGCCGACGAAGCGGTCGGGGTCGAAGCGCTCGGGATCGGGCACGATCGGGATGATCGGGTTCAGCCGGAGCGTCTCCTTGATGGTGGCGTCGAGATACTCGAGTGCGGGGACGTGCTCGGGACGGACGGGCCCCGTGCCGACGACGCGGGCGAGCTCGGCGCGGAGCTTCTCCAGCACGTCCGGCCGGCGGAGGATGCGGTGAAACACCCAGCAGAGAGACGTGGCGGTCGTCTCGTGCCCGGCGACGAGGAGGGTGAACATCTCGTCGCGCAGCTCGACGTCGCTCATCGGGCGGTCGTCCTCGTCACGCGCCTCGATCAGCATCGAGAGGATGTCGGTGCGCCCCGTCGTGCCGACCTCGCGGCGCCGCCGGATCTCGGCGAAGAGCATCTCGTCGACGGCCCGCGAGGCCCGCATGAGCCGGCCCCACGGCGTGAATCCCCCGAGCTCCACGCGGAACCAGGGCAGGAGGGCGAGCGGGTTGGTCGAGAAGGCGAGGAGCTCGGTCAGGAGATCGCGCAGCCGGACCATCTGCGCACCTTCCTCGAGGCCGAACACCGTGCGCAGGATCACGTCGAGCGTGATGCGCTGCATGTGCGGGTGGATGGGGAACGGCCGCCCGGCGGGCCACGCCTCGATCGACGCGTCGGTGACCTCGCACATCGTCTCGCCGTAGGCCTGCATCCGCTCGCCGTGGAAGGGTGGCATCATCAGGCGCCGCTCGTGGAGATGGCGGGCCCCGTCGAGCATGAGGAGGGAGTGCTCACCGAGGAGCGGCAGGAGCGGGGCGTTGGCCTCGCCCGCCCGGAGCTCGTCGTCGTTGCCGGTGAAGATCTCCTTGACCGCCTCGGGGTCGCTGAAGAAGACGAGCGGTGGACGGTCGCCCGCCTCGCCGAAGATTGGCAGCCGGATGGTGAAGCGGTCACCGTAGCGCGCCGCGCACTCCTCCATGAACGGGATGGGCCGGCGGACCCAGTGGTAGAGCTGGATGACGGGCGACGTGGCGGGGCCGGCCGGGACGTCTGGCATGGTCCCGACTCTAGGCCCCGTGCCGTGCTGCCTCAAGCGGCGGGTGCCAGGCTCTCGAACGTCCGCCAGATCGCGGCCTCGTCGAAGAGAAAGGGCTGGATCATCGGCGTGGTGACGCCGGCAGCGGCGAAGGCGGCGAGACGCTCCCGGCAGTGCGCCGGGGACCCGATGATCGCAAGCCGGTCGACCATGTCGTCGGGGACGGCGGCGACGTTCCGGGTGCGGTCCTTCGCGCGCCACGCAGCGCCGATCTCGCGCGCCTCGTCGGGAAAGCCGCACCAGGCGACGAAGCGGTTGTAGACCGAGGTGGCGAAGTAGGGTCCCATCATGTGCTTCAGCGCGGTCCGCGCGGCGGGCGGGTCGTCGGTCACCACCACCTGGAAGCGGCTCACGACCTCGAGCGTCGCGGGATCGCGACCCGCCCGGGCCGCGCCCTTCCGGACGTGCTCCAGCATGCGCGGTACGGCCTCGACCGGCATGAAGTTGAGGATGACGCCGTCGGCGATCTCGCCCGCGAGCTCGAGCATGGGCGGCATGAGGGCCGCCACGTAGATGGGCACCGGTGCGGGCGGCGGCGAGACGAGGCGGAAGTTCCGCGTGCGCACCGTCTTCCCCTCGACCGTCACGCGCTCGCCGGCCAGCATCTGGCGGAGCGTGGCGACCGTCTCGCGCATGCGCGTGAAGGGTCGACGGAAGGGGACGCCGCCCCAGGTGTCGACGATCGTCTCGCTCGAGATGCCGAGGCCGAGGATGAAGCGACCCGGGGTGAGCTGCGCCACCGAGCCCGCGCCCGCCGCCAGCACCGGCAGGGCGCGCGTGTAGATCGGCACGACGGCCGTGCCGATGCGAACACGCCGGGTCACGGCAGCCGCCACCGCCGCGACGACGAAGGCGTCGGGGCCGGCTCCCGTATCCGCGATCCAGAGACTCTCGTAGCCGAGCTCCTCGGCCCGCTCCGAGACGCGTCGGCACATGTTGACGTCGGGGGGGAGCGGCAGGCTGGCACCGAGGCGGGAGAGGGTGGCCGGCATCGGCGATTCCATCGCACGGGATGCAAGCGGAGGACAAGTGAGCGCCAGGGAGACACGCCGTCGGGCCCGCGCAGGTCCCTCACCACTTCTCGTACTGCACGGCGCGCCTCGCGTAGCCTGCCTGCCGCAAGCTGTCCCGCAACGTCGGCACGATGAGACCCACGCCGCAGATGAAGAAGTGGCGGGTGCGGTCGGTGTCGGATTCGATCCAGCGGCGGCAGACCTCGCGGAGCAGGGTGCGCGACTCGACGTGGTCGAGGGTGAAGGCGGGGTTCGTGCGCGCCAGCTGGAGCAGCTCCTCGTGGTAGAGCGGCGGAGCGCGGCCGTCTCCGGCGTGGAGGAGGCGGAGGGGGTGTGTCGGGGCGCTCGCGAGCGCGCGCCGGAGCATGGGGCGGATGGGCGCGATGCCCGTGCCGTCGGCGATGAAGACGGCTTCGCCCGCCGGTGCGCGGTCGAGGGTGAAGGTACCCCACGGGCCCGTGAAGCGGAGCGTGGCGCCGATCTGGAGCCCGAAGAGGTAGTGCGACCCCGGTCCGCCAGGGACCCGATCGACCACCAGCTCCAGGCAGTCGCCCTCCTCGGGACTGGAGGCGATCGAGTAGGGGCGGATGAGCCGCTCCTCGCCGACGGGCAGCAGGCACGAGATGAACTGGCCGGGTCGGAAGACGACTACCTCCACTTCGACCTCGATCCGGGCGACGGCGTCGCCTTCACGAAGGTGATCGAGTGCGCGCTCATCCTGCACGAGACGCTCGCGGGGCTGGACATGCCGGTCCACGCGAAGACGACCGGCTCGAAGGGAATGCATCTCTACGTGCCGATCGTCCGCGGCCCCACGCAGAAGCAGGTCTGGCAGGTGGTGCAGGCGCAGTTCCCCCCGCAGGCGTGCTCGAGCGGCACGCCGTGGGCGAGGAGCACGTCGAGGATCGATCCCGGCCGCCCGTCGTGCTGAAAGGGCGCCTTGCGCGGGTCGAACTCGATCACGCGCTCGGGCTCGCCGCTCTCGAAGAGGACGCGGATCCGTGCCATCCGCGGCCAAGCTAGCATCCCGGTCGGGGTCCCGCGACCGCGGGTTGGCTGGCGCTCTCGGCGCCCTCCAGTGTAAACCGGCGTCATCGTGCCCATCCACTACGAGAAGGACGGCCACATCGTCACCATCACGATCGACTGTCCCGAGCAGCGCAACTCCCTCGACCTCGAGCATTTCGGGCAGCTCGCCGATAGCTGGGTGCGCTTCCGGGACGACGACGGCGCCTACGTCGCGATTCTCACCGGAGTCGGCGACGTGTACTGCGTCGGTGCCGACCTGAAGCGCTTCATCCCGATCGTCACCGAACGTGCGGACCGCCTGGGGGCGGGGGAGTCCCGCGAAACGGTGGAGGGATCCAGGTACACGATGGCGCACTCGCTGGTCGCCGTGCTGCGCGACGGTGCCACGCTGCCCGACGGCACCGAGTTCAAGCTCTACAAGCCCGTGGTCGCGGCGATCAACGGCATCTGCGCCGCGGGCGGGCTCGAGATGATGTGGAACACCGACCTTCGCGTGTGCGCCGACACGGCCTGGTTCCAGCTCGCCGAGCCGCGCCGCGGCCTCTTCCCCGGCGGCGGCTCGACCGTGCACAGCGTCCGCCAGCTCTCGTGGTGCAACGCGATGGAGGTGTTGCTGCTCGCCGACCGCATCAGCGCCGAGCGCGCCTACGAGATGGGTCTCGTCAACCGCGTCGTGCCGCGCGCCGAGGTCCTGCCCGAGGCGCGCCGGCTCGCCGATACGATCTGCCTCAACGGCCCGCTCGCCGTGCGGGCCTGCAAGCAGTCCGCGAAGGAGAGTACCTTCCTCCCGCTGAAGGACGCGCTCGTGAACGAGATGAGCTTCTCGGGTGCTTGAGCTGACCGACGCTCGTCGCGGGCGTCAGGAGAAACGCGCGAGATCGATGCGTCCCTCGGCGGCGAGCAGCGGCGCCCACAGATCCCCGCGGCGGCGGACGCGCGCGGGGACGTTGTCGATGCGGAAGTCCTCGACCTCGAGGCCTCGTGCGACCTCGCGCCAGGTGACGGGCGTCGACACGCAGGCGCGCGGATGGGGACGCACCGAGTACACCGAGGCGAGGGTGCGGCCCCAGGCGTTCTGGTTGTAGTCGATGAGGACGCGGCCCGTCGGCCGTTTCGCGAGGCGATACTCGGCGGTCATGAGGGTCGGATGGCGACGGGCGACCTCCAGGGCGACCGTCTTGGCCACTTGCCAGACCTGCTTCTGCGTCGGGCCGCGGACGATCGGCACGTAGAGATGCATTCCCTTCGAGCCGGTCGTCTTCGCGTGGACCGGCATGTCCAGCCCCGCGAGCGTCTCGTGCAGGATGAGCGCGCACTCGATCACCTTCGCGAAGGCGACGCCGTCGCCCGGATCGAGGTCGAAGTGGAGGTAGTCGGGCCGATCGACGTCGTCGCAGCGGGCATACCACTGGTTCAGGTCGATGCATCCCAGGTTGATCACCCAGAGGAGGGCGGGGAGGTCCTGGATGATCGGGAAGTCGATCACGTTGCCCGACGCATGCTCGATGGCGCAGATTTCGATCCAGTCCGGGCGGGGCTGAGGTGCGCGCTTCATGAAGAAGAACGGGCCCGCGGCGCCGTCCGGGTAGCGCTTCATGACCATGGCCCGATCGCGGAGATGGGGCAGCAGAACGGTCGCCACGTCGACGTAGTATTGGATGAGGTCCCCCTTGGTGATGCCGAGCGCTGGCCAGAAAGGCTTCCGGAGGTTCGTGAGCTTCACCTGGCGATCCCCGAAGTCGACGATCGCCTCCTCCTGGTCGCGGGGGACGACGCGGATGCCGGCTGGCAGGTCGGGGGCCGGGCGGACGCGCTTCGCTCGCCGCCGGAGGGCGGGATGGCGGTCCGTGGAGACCCGCGGCGGGTCGCGACGGGTGCGCTCGACCATGGGGCGAGTCTAGCACGCGCGCTTCCCGTCGATGCCTCGCCGTGCTAGCCCCGCCGCATGCCGAGCCACGAGGAGGCAATCGCCCTGTTCGCGCGGCGGCGCGACGCCTGGCTGGGCGAGGACGTCGACGCATACCTTGCCCTCTGGGCCGAGGACATGACCTTCCAGTCTCCGGTCCACGAATCGCCGCTCCGTGGGCGCGCGGCGTTCGGTGAGCTCGTGCGCCGCTCGTTCGCTTTCTCTCGGCCCGTCGCCTTCGAATTCGCGCACATCGCCGTCCACGGCGCGACCGTGCTCGCCGAATGGAAGATCGCGATCGAGCGCCGCGATGGGGGCCGGCGCAGCGAATGGTGGGGAATGAGCGTCGCCGAGATCCACGACGGGCTTATCCACACCTGGCGAGAATACTGGAACCCGGCGGTATTCACGCTCTAAGCGGGAGTCGATTCGCACCTCGCTCCACCGGGCCGCTGCGGAGGGGGGCGCGGCAGCAGAAAGTGGGTAATTGACGCCTCGCCGGTGCCACCTCATTGTCCCTATGGAGGTGTATGGTGGGGCCTCTTCGCATCGCCCAGGTTGCACCGCTCTATGAACGCGTTCCGCCGCTGCGGTACGGGGGGACGGAACGCGTGGTCTCCTACCTGACCGAAGGGCTCGTCGAGAGCGGTCACGACGTGACCCTCTTCGCGAGCGGCGATTCCCTGACCCGTGCGGAGCTCATGCCGGGTGCGCGTCGGGGGCTCCGGCTCGAGCCGCTCGGATACGATGCCATCGCCCTCCACCTCGGCATGCTCCTCCAGGTCTACGACCGCGCCGCCGAGTTCGACGTGATCCACTGCCACACCGACTACCTCGGCCTCCCGCTTGCCCGCGCCAGCCGGGTGCCCACCCTGCTGACCCTCCACGGGCGGCTCGATCTCCCCGAGGTGCATCCCGTGTACCGTGCCGCCCCGGGCGTCGGGTTCGTCTCGGTGAGCGACGCGCAGCGCGCCCCGCTCACCGGCGTCCGCTGGGCGGCCACCGTGTACCACGGGCTGCCGCCGGACCTCTATCGCTTCCACCCGGCGCCCGGCCGTTACCTCGTCTTCCTCGGCCGCATCTCGCCCGAGAAGCAGCCGGATGCGGCGATCCGCGTCGCGGCGCAGGCCGGCATCCCCCTCAAGATCGCGGCGAAGGTCGATCGGGCCGATGTCGAATACTTCGCGACGGTCGTGCGTCCGCTGCTCGATCATCCCCTCGTCGAGTTCCTGGGCGAGGTCGACGATCGCCAGAAGGGCGAGCTCCTGGGACAGGCGCTCGCGCTCCTCTTCCCGGTCGACTGGCCGGAGCCGTTCGGCCTCGCACTGGTCGAGGCGTTCGCCTGTGGAACCCCGGTGATCGCGCGGCCGCGAGGCTCGGTGCTGGAGATCGTGCACCACGGTCGAACTGGCTTCCTCTGCGAGACGGAGAAGCAGATGGCCGCCGCCACGATCCGCGTCGCGTCGCTCAGCCGGGCGGCGTGCCGGCGCGAGTTCGAGGAGCGTTTCAGCGTCAGCTCGATGGTCAGTGCCTACGAGCGCGTGTACGAGGCCGCGCTGCTGACGCGCACGGAGAAGCGGAAGCAGGTGAGTGCGCCGGGCGAGCAACGCGTCGCCGGCTTGGCGTGACGGTCCCCGCTTGACGCCGTGCATCGTTCGCGCGCATCATCCCGTCGCCGATGGAGCGCGGGGGGCGGTGGCCGGGCGACGGCGTGGCGGTGCTCGGCGTTGGACTCGTGGCCGTCGGCGTCGTCGCGTGGTCGAGCCCTCCGGAGACGCGACCATCTCGTTCACGCGCGAGGGGACCGTCGTCAGCTGGAATTGGGCAGCGGAGCGGCTCTTCGGGTACGGTGCCGAGCATGCGATCGGGCGGCCGATGGCGCAGGTCGGGATTCACGACGTCACCGACCGCCGCCGCGCGGAGCAGGATCGCGCCGCATCGGTTGCGCGCGAGCAGGCCGCGCTGGCGGAGGCCGAGCGAGAGCGGGACTTCGCCCAGCTCGTCATCGCCAACGCGCCGATCGGCATCGGGGTGCTCGAGGGGCCGGACCATCGGGCGCGCATGGTGAACCCCCGTACCGTCGAGCTGAGCGGGACGACGGCGGCCAAGCTGCTCGGCCGCTCGATCGACGAGCTGGTGCCGGAGGTGGCGCACGTCGTCCGCCCGGTGATCGACCGCGTCTATGATTCCGGGAAGCCTGCAGTCCTGAGAGAGCTGGCCGTCCCGCTCCCGAATGGAACGACGATCTACGCCGACGTCACCTACGCACCCTTGCCCGGCGACGGGGGGAAGCCGGCGGGAGTCATCTATCTCGCCCAGGACGTCAGCGACCGGAAGCGGGCCGAGGCCGACCGGCAGGGGCTTCTCGCCATCGCCGAGCGGGCGCGTGCGGAGGCCGAGTCGGCGAACCGCGCCAAGGACGAGTTCCTGGCGACGCTCACCCATGAGCTGCGAAATCCCCTGGCCGCCGTCCGCAACGCGGTGATCACGGCCCGACTCGACGAGCCACGCCGCGAGCGCGCCCTCGAGATCGCCTGGCGCCAGGTGGATCAGCTCGTACGGATCGTCGAGGATCTGCTCGAGGTGACGCGGATCTCGCAGGGGCGGATTCAGCTGCGGAAGGAGCGTGTGTCGCTCGCCACCGTCCTCGAGCACGTGGTCGAACGGGTCCGTCCGCAGCTCGACGAGCGCGGGCACGCGCTCTCGGTGTCGCTTCCCAGCCGGGGAGTCGAGCTCGAGGCCGACCCGGCGCGGCTGGAGCAGGTCCTCGACAACCTCCTCGTGAACGCCGCCAAGTACACCGCCCCCGGCGGCCACATCGCCGTGACCGGTGAGTACCAGGGGGAGGAGGTCGTGCTCCGCGTGCGCGACGACGGGAGAGGGATCGCGCTCGACATGCTACCGCGCGTCTTCGACCTCTTCGCGCAGGCCGAGGGGACGCTCGATCGCGCCGAGTGTGGCCTCGGGGTCGGGCTCACCGTCGTCCAGAAGCTGGTCGAGCTGCACGGGGGCCGGGTGGCGGCCTTCAGCGAGGGCCCGGGGACGGGAGCGGAGTTCATGGTGCGCCTGCCGGCACTACCGGCCGCTCCGCCGGCGGTGGAGGTCTCCGCGACGGCCGACGTGGTCGCCGGCCGCGCGCGCGTCCTCGTGGTGGAGGACAACGTCGACGTGGCGGACAGCCTCGCCATGATCCTCGAGCTGTTCGGCCACGAGGTGCAGATCACGCACGACGGGGTCGCAGCGCTGGCCGCCGTCCACACGGGCACCTTCGACATCGTGCTGCTCGACATCGGCCTTCCGGGCATGGACGGGTACGACGTCGCCCGGCGCATCCGCGGCGAGCTCGGACCGACGACGCCTGCGCTCGTGGCGTTGACCGGCTACGGGCGCGACGAGGACAAGGAGCGCTCTCGCGCGGCGGGCTTCGATCAGCACCTCGTCAAGCCGATCGATCCCGACATGCTGGGGCCGCTCGTGGCCCGACTGGCGATGACGCACGAGACCGGGCCCGAACCGGCCCCCTTGCACTGAGCCCGTCGGCCGTGCGGCGGCCCGGCTCGGCGACCGCGCGGCGCGAGGAACGCGGGAGCCGCCCCTGATGCTCCTCCCATTCGCGCAGGCGTCGGCGCACGAACTCCGGGCTGATCTCGAGGGTGTCGCAGATGCTCTCGAAGGAGAACAGCACGCTGCGGTCCCGCGACTCGAGCCACTCCTGCGCCTCCTCGAACAGCTGGCGTGCAACGGGTCCGCGCGCGCGGGAATAGCGCTGGTAGCAGACGATGGCGTCCTCGAGGACCGCGAGCATGAGGAGACGCTCGCGCTCCCCGGCACGTCGATTGCGCACGCTAGCGTAGAACTGGCCGGGGAGCACCACCTCCGGCGAGATACAGCCGCACGAGGGGGTCCGGACGGAGGATCCGGTTTCGATGTCGAGCTCGATCATGGCGCCTCGTGCGACTGGTTCTGCCCACGGGACGGGGTGCGCTCCTCGTGGTCTGTCGCCACCCCCATCCCTCGCATGGCACCCCGCCCCGCGTGCAGGACATCCTCCGCCGGCCGCACGGCACTGCTCAGGCGGACGAGCATGGTCCCCGGCGGCCAGGGGCCTCCGAGAGGAGCGAGCTTCAGGAGCTGCCCCATGCTGGCGTCGGCCCCGAAGCTGTCGGCCTCCACGACGCGGCAGACAAAACGCCGCGGCAAGTCTTCGAGGTACGCGTAGTCGCCAGGATGGTACATGGTCGCTCCCGTCCGTGAGGCTGTCGCTTCCCGCGTTACAACGGAAGCATTCGCCATGCCCGTGGGCTGGGTGCCTACTGAGTCCG